>NZ_JBIVJB010000048.1:0-35655 GCF_044750025.1 Pseudomonas sp. NPDC088885
AAGTCTGCCGGGTTGATTTCGATTTCCACCTTGTCATCGATCTCTGGCGAGACGAAAACCGCGGAGAACGAGGTGTGGCGACGGTTGCCGGAGTCGAACGGGCTCTTGCGCACCAGACGGTGTACGCCGATCTCGGTGCGCAGCCAGCCAAAGGCGTATTCGCCCTTGATGTGCACGGTCGCACCTTTGATACCGGCGACTTCACCGGCCGACAGCTCCATGATGGTCGCGTCGAAACCGCGCTTATCCGCCCAGCGCAGGTACATGCGCAGCAGGATGTTGGCCCAGTCTTGCGCTTCGGTGCCGCCGGAACCGGCCTGGATGTCCAGGTAGGCGTTGTTCGGGTCCATTTCATGGCTGAACATGCGGCGGAATTCCAGCTTGGCCAGATTTTCCTCGAGACGGGCCAGCTCGGCGACGACATCGCCCACTGCGCCTTCGTCGTTTTCTTCGACGGCCATGTCCAGCAGATCGCGGCAATCGGCCAAGCCGGCGTTCAGTTCATCGAGGGTGTCGACGATCTGCGCCAGCGCCGAACGCTCGCGGCCCAGCTCCTGGGCGTATTCAGGTTTGTTCCAGACACTCGGATCTTCAAGCTCGCGATTGACTTCAGTCAGACGCTCATGCTTTTGATCGTAGTCAAAGATACCCCCGAATAGTTTCGGAGCGCTCGGACAGGTCCTTGATGGTGTTCAGGATCGGGTTGATTTCCATGACGGGCAGCACTCGTTGGCGAACTTTTGAAAGCCGGCGAGTATAACGTAATCAGGCTCTGACGGCAGCCCGTCTGGCGGGTGTGGCGGCGATTCACTTGACGCCTTTCACCTGTAGGAGCCGCCGAAGGCTGCGATCTTTTGACTTTGATTTTAAAAACAGATCAAAAGATCGCAGCCTTCGGCAGCTCCTACAGGGGATTGCGGTGGTTATTCGATCCCGACCTGGTTACGGCCATTGTTTTTGGCCAGGTACAGGCCACGATCCGCCGCCGAGATCAGCAACCGGCAATCCGTGCCCGACTGCGGCACCATGGTCGCCAGGCCGATGCTGATGGTCAGGCTCGCGCCATCCGCCGGGGTGTTGTGCGGGATTTTCAGCGACGCCACGGTCTGCCGCAGTTTCTCCGCCACCAACCGCGCCCCACCCGGCGAGGTGTTCGGCAGCACCAGCGCAAACTCTTCGCCGCCGTAGCGCGCCGGCAAGTCCGACGGTCGCGCACTGGCGTCACGGATCGCCGTGGCCACCTTGCGCAACGCCTCATCGCCTTCAACGTGGCCAAAGCTGTCGTTGTAGGGTTTGAAGTAATCGACGTCGATCATCAGTAGCGACAATTGGCTTTGATCACGCAACGAGCGGCGCCATTCCAGCTCCAGGTACTCATCGAAGTGGCGGCGGTTGGACAGCCCGGTCAGGCCATCGGAGTTCATCAAGCGTTGCAACACCAGATTGGTGTCGAGCAATTGCTGCTGACTGACCCGCAGCGCGCGGTATGCCGCATCGCGCTGCAACAACGTCATGTACGAGCGCGAGTGATAGCGAATCCGCGCCACCAGTTCGATGGTGTCCGGCAGTTTCACCAGATAGTCGTTGGCCCCGGCCGAGAACGCCGCGCTCTTGATCAGCGGGTCTTCCTTGGTCGACAGGACGATGATCGGGATGTCCTTGGTCGCCGGGTGATTGCGGTATTCGCGCACCAGGCTCAGGCCGTCGAGACCGGGCATCACCAGATCCTGCAGGATCACTGTCGGCTTGATCCGTACCGCTTGGGCGATGGCCTGATGCGGGTCGGAGCAGAAGTGGAAGTCGATGTTTTCCTCATTCGACAGCCCACGGCGCACGGCTTCGCCGATCATCGCCTGATCGTCCACCAACAACACCATGGCGGCGTTTTCGTCGGTTTTAATGTCGTCGATCTGTAAATCAGTCATGGGCGGTCACCTGAGTACTGCGGGGGCCAGGATTGCGGATAAATCGGTTCATTTGGGGAAAATCTCCAGCAATCGTGGCGCTATCTTTTCCAAGGGGCGGATTTCTACGGCGGCATCGATCGCGGCGGCGGCCTTGGGCATGCCGTACACCGCACTGCTTTGCTGATCCTGCGCGATGGTCAGATAACCCTGTTGACGCAAAAGCTTAAGCCCTTGCGCGCCGTCGCGTCCCATCCCGGTCAACAAAACCCCGACCGCATCACCGTTCCAGTAACTGGCGACGCTTTCGAAAAACACATCGATCGAGGGTCGGTAGATCTCGTTGACCGGTTCGGCGGTGTAGGCCAGCGTGCCGTTCTTGAGTAAACGAATATGGTGATTGGTGCCAGCCAGCAGCACCACCCCGGCTTGCGGTGGCTCACCTTCGCGGGCCAGACGCACATCGAGGCCGCTGGCGCTGGCGAGCCATTCGGCCATACCGGCGGCGAACACCTGATCGACGTGCTGCACCAGCACAATCGCGGCGGAAAAATCACGGGGCAGGCCTTTGAGCAAGACTTCCAGCGCTGCCGGGCCACCCGCCGATGAACCGATCGCCACCAGTCGCTGGCGCGAGCCCGAGCTGCGCGGAGGGGTCGGTGCCGGGCGCGAGCGCGGTGCCTTGTCGCCGATCAGCCAGCCAATATTAAGGATCTTACGCAGCAACGGCGCCGCCGCTTCCCGTGCGTCACCCGCACCGAGGGCCGGGGTGTCGACCACGTCCAGCGCGCCGTGGCCCATGGCCTCGAACACGCGATGGACGTTCTGCTGGCGATCAACCGTGACAATCACGATCGCGCACGGCGTTTCGGCCATGATCCGCCGTGTGGCTTCGACGCCGTCCATCACCGGCATGATCAGATCCATGAGGATCAGATCCGGGGTGTTTTCGGCGCACAGTTGCACCGCCTCGGCGCCGTTGCGGGCGACCCAGACCACCTGATGCGCCGGCTCGAAGGCCAGCGCACGGCGCAGCGCCTCCACCGCCATCGGCATGTCGTTGACGATTGCGATCTTCATGCCCGCGCTCCTCCGATGAGCTCGACCACTGCGTCGAGCAGGGCGTCGTCATGAAAACTGGCTTTGGCTAAATAATAGTCCGCCCCGGCGTCCAGTCCACGGCGGCGATCCTCTTCACGATCCTTGTACGACACAACCATCACCGGCAGCGATTGCAGACGGTTGTCGCGGCGCAGCAAGGTGACCAGCTCGATGCCGTCCATGCGCGGCATGTCGATGTCGGTAATCAGCAAATCAAAATCCTCGGAGCGCAGGGCGTTCCAGCCGTCCATACCGTCCACCGCCACCGCGACGTCGTAGCCGCGATTGAGCAGCAGCTTGCGTTGCAGCTCGCGCACGGTCAGCGAATCGTCGACCACCAGCACGCGTTTGCGCGCCGCTTCCACAGCCTGATTGCCATGGCGGGCGATGCGCTCAAGGCGCCCGGTATTGAGCAGTTTGTCCACCGACCGCAGCATGTCTTCGACGTCGACGATCAACACCACCGAACCATCGTCGAGCAAAGCGCCGGCGGAGATGTCCTGCACTTTGCCCAGACGCTCGTCGAGAGGCAGGACCACCAAGGTGCGCTCGCCAATGAAGCGCTCCACGGCCACGCCATAAATCGCGTCGCGCTCGCGGATCACCACGACTTTCAGGGTTTCGCCGCTGTTCTGGCTGGCCGGGCGATTGAGCAATTGACTCGCCGCAACCAGCCCGACATGCCGGCCTTCGTGCCAGAAATGCTGGCGACCTTCGACCTGTACGATGTCTTCGGGCTCCAGATCGCACATGCGTTCGATGTGCGCGAGCGGAAAGGCGTAGGCCTCCTCGCCGACTTCTACCACCAGACTGCGCACCACCGACAGGGTCAGCGGCACCTCCAGATGGAAACGACTGCCCTCGCCCGCCGTTTGCTCCAGCTCTACCGCGCCGCGCAACTGGCGCACCATGTGCTGCACCGCGTCGAGGCCGACGCCACGGCCGGACACTTCGGTGACCGTGTCGCGCAGGCTGAAACCGGGCAGAAACAGGAACGTCAGCAGTTCTTCTTCGCTCAACTGCGCAGCGGTTTCGGCTGGGGATAACTGCCGTTCAATAATGCTGCGGCGCACCTTTTCCAGATCGACGCCATTACCGTCATCGCTCAGCTCCAGCACCAGCAAACCGGCCTGATGCGAGGCGCGCAGACGAATCAGGCCTTCCTCGGATTTGCCCTTGAGCAGGCGCTGCTCCGGGGTTTCGATGCCGTGATCGACCGCGTTGCGCAGCAGATGCGTTAGCGGTGCTTCGAGTTTTTCCAGTACGTCGCGGTCGACCTGAGTCTTTTCACCTTCGATCTCCAGCCGCACCTGTTTGCCGAGACTGCGGCCCAGATCACGCACCATGCGCACCTGACCGGTGAGCACGTCGGCGAACGGGCGCATGCGGCAGGCCAACGCAGTGTCGTAAAGCACTTGCGCGCGCTGGCTGGCCTGCCAGGCGAACTCGTCGAGTTCGGCGTTTTTCTCGCTCAGCAGTTGCTGGGATTCAGCGAGCAAGCGCCGCGCATCTTCCAGAGCTTCCAGCGCTTCAAGGCTCAGCGCATGTTCCTTGAGGTGTACGTTGAGATTTTCCAGTGCGCGCAGGCCGTTGTTCTGCATGCGTTTGAGGCGCTGCATGGTCGCCAGATGCGGCTTGAGGCGCTGGGTTTCGACCAGCGATTTACTCGACAGATCGAGCAGGCTGTTGAGGCGTTCGGCGGTCACGCGCAGCACGCGTTCGCCACCCTCGGTGGTGCGTCGGCTTTTCGGTGGCGTCGGTTCTGGCGTTTCAACCGGCGGTTCGAAAGCAGTCGCAGGCGGCGCTTCGAGTTGCAACTCGGCCATCACCGGCGCAGCGACGGCAGTTGGCAGCGCTGACGGATCGAGCAACTGCCCCATCAACGCCACGTACGCTTCGATATCGCGTGGTTGCGGCGCATTCGCCGGCGTCGCAATGCGCATCAACAGATCGGTGCCCTGCAACAACGCATCGATGTGTTCCGGACGCAGCAACAATCGGCCTTCCTGCGCGCTGACCAGACAATCTTCCATCACATGGGCGACGCTGACGCCGCTGTCGATGCCGACAATCCGCGCCGCGCCTTTGAGCGAGTGCGCCGCGCGCATGCACGATTCGAGTTGATCGGCCTGGGTCGGATTGCGTTCCAGCGCCAGCAGCCCGGTGCTGAGCACTTGGGTCTGCGCTTCGGCTTCGAGGCTGAACAGCTCCAGCAAGGAGGCGTCGCGCATTTGCTCGGGGGTCATGTGAGGCTCCGGGTCACGGCGGACAACAACTGTTCTTCATCCAGCCAACGCAGGCTGCGACCGCGAAATTGCAGGACGCCTCGGGTGTATTTGGCACTGGCCTGCGCCCCGGATTGCGAGGCGGCATCAAGGATGCGCTCGTCAATCGCGTGAATGCCGTCGACTTCATCCACCGGCACCACCACCGGCCCGCCATGGGCGGCGATGATCAGCATGCGCGGCATGATGCGCCCGGTGCTGGCCGGCACAGCATTGGCGTCCAGATCAAGCAACTCAACCAGCGACAGACACGCCACCAGCGCGCCGCGCACATTGGCCACGCCGAGCAAGGCGCGCGAACGCTGGTGCGGCAACGAGTGGATCGCCTGCATCGGCGCCACTTCGACCAGACTGCGCGTTGCCAGCCCAAGCCATTCTTCGCCGAGACGGAACATCAGCAACGAACGGGTTTTGACGTCGGTTTCAACCACGCTGGCGACCGGATCGCGCTCATCCTGCTGCAACGAGTAACGGTCGAGCAATCGCGTGGCGGCGGCGGAATACACCGCGCAGTTGCGGCAATGAATGTGTTCTTCCAGCAGCGGACAGGACTTGTCGCCATGGATGCCGATGCGGTTCCAGCAATCGTCGATGGCCCGGGCGTCTTCGTGGGTGACGTTCAAGGTGTCGGACGCGATCATCGTTTACGCTCACTGTCGGCGGTGCGGCCGCTGCGGGCAGCGCGCTCCTGCAATCGTCTGGCACCGGCGCTGTCACCCTGGGCCTGCAGCAATGCGGCCAGGTGCATCAGCGCTTCGGGGTGTTGCGGTTCGAGGTACAAGGCTTTGCGATAGAAACCTTGGGCTTCGAGGGTCAGGCCGGCGACATCGCTGAGCAGACCGAGCCAATAGAACACCTGCGCCACGGGTTCGTGGCTGCGCAAATACTGTTCGCACGCGGCACGGGCCTCGGCGCTTTTGCCTTCGTTGGCCAGCGCGGCAATGTTCGCCAGCAGCGTTGCCGCGTCCGGGTTGGCGCTGGCGCGGGTGGTCGGCATTGGCGTCACTGTGCTGAACGGCCGATTGCGTACCGGCGTTGGCGGCGTGCTGCGCGGCGGTGGGCTGATCGGCAACGTGACCGGTTTTGGCGTCGGCAGCGGCTCGGGATGCGGATCGCTGTGACGACTGAACGCGAAGGACTGCGGGATGCCGATCGAACGCATGCCCAGACGCCCGAGCAGACTGCCCTCGGCCGGGCCGATGAACAGCACGCCGTCGTCATGGGTGAGGCGTTTGAGCACTTCGAACACTTGCTTCTGCGTCGCTTGGTCGAAATAGATCAGCAGGTTGCGACAGAACACAAAATCGAACGGCGGATCGCTGGCCCACAGCGTTGGATCAAGCACGTTGCCCACCTGCAAACGCACCTGCTCGCGAACGTTTTCGTTGAGCAAATGACCGTCCTGTTGCGCACTGAAATGGCGCTCGCGATAAGTCAGTTCATCGCCGCGAAACGAGTTCTTGCCGTACAGCGCGCGCCGGGCTTTTTCCACCGACAGCGGGCTGACGTCCATGCCGTCGACTTTGAATTGATGCGGTTTGAGCCCGGCATCGAGCAACGCCATGGCAATCGAATAAGGTTCTTCGCCAGTCGAACACGGCAGGCTGAGGATGCGCAGCGCACGCATGTTGTTTAGCTCGCCAAGGCGTTTGTGCGCCAGTTTGCCCAGCGTCGCGAAGGATTCCGGGTAACGGAAAAACCACGTTTCCGGGACGATCACCGCTTCGATCAGCGCTTGCTGTTCATCGCGCGAGCCTTGCAGCAACTGCCAGTACTCTTCGGCGTTGGCCGCTTGCGACAGCGTGGTGCGCTGACGCACCGCACGCTCGATGATCGCCGGGCCCACCGAGGTCACATCGAGGCCGATGCGCTCCTTGAGGAAGTCGAAAAAGCGCTGATCGCTGCTCATGGCTGCCCCTCGAACTGCGCCGGACTCAGCGGCGGATCAGGGAACAGCAAGGCGCGCACGCCGTCATCGAGCAAATCGTTGACCCGCACCCATTGCACCAGCCCCTGAGCATCTTCGCGCACCGGGCCGAGATACGGCGCCTCGCGATTGTCGAGGCCGTACGGCTGAAAATCCTGCGGGTTGCAGCGCAGCGTGTCGGTGGCCTGTTCAAGAATCAGCCCGAGCCATTGCCCCGGCTGCGACTCGTCCGGGCGGTAATGCACCAGCACCAGTCGCGTGCTGGTGCGCGCCTCGGCCGGTTGACCGAATGTCAGCGCGCTGAGGTCAATCACCGGCACCACCGCGCCGCGATAAGCGAAGACCCCGGCGACCCACTGCGGCGCCCGTGCGATCGGTTTCAACGGCAGGCGCGGCAGCACTTCCGCCACCTCGGTCGCGCGCAACGCGTAACGTTCGCTGCCAATGCGAAACAGCAGGAATAACGCCTGCTTCGCCACCGGTGCGACGTTGCGTTTGGCGATGATTTCGCTCATCAGACTTTAAATCGCGAGACGCCGCTGCGCAGCCCGACGGCCACCTGGCTCAGTTCGTCGATGGCGAAACTGGCCTGACGCAACGATTCGACGGTCTGGCTACTGGCATCGCCCAACTGCACCAGCGCGTGGTTGATCTGTTCGGCGCCGGTGGCCTGCGCCTGCATGCCTTCATTGACCATCAACACGCGCGGCGCCAGCGCCTGCACTTGATGAATGATCTGCGACAGTTGCTCGCCGACCTGCTGCACTTCCGACATGCCGCGACGCACTTCTTCGGAGAACTTGTCCATGCCCATCACACCCGCCGACACCGCCGACTGAATCTCGCGCACCATTTGTTCGATGTCATACGTGGCGACCGCAGTCTGATCCGCCAGACGGCGCACTTCGGTGGCGACCACGGCAAAACCACGGCCGTATTCACCGGCCTTCTCGGCTTCGATCGCGGCGTTGAGCGAGAGCAGGTTGGTCTGGTCGGCGACTTTGACGATGGTCACCACCACCTGATTAATATTGCCGGCCTTCTCATTGAGGATCGCCAGTTTGGCGTTGACCAGATCGGCGGCGCCCATCACCGAGTGCATGGTGTCTTCCATGCGTGCGAGGCCTTGCTGGCCGGAGCCGGCGGCCACCGAAGCCTGATCGGCAGCGGTGGAGACTTCAGTCATGGTGCGCACCAGATCGCGCGACGTGGCGGCAATTTCGCGGGAGGTCGCGCCGATTTCGGTGGTGGTCGCGGCGGTTTCGGTGGCGGTGGCTTGCTGCTGTTTGGAAGTGGCGGCGATTTCAGTCACCGAGGTGGTCACCTGCACCGATGAGCGCTGCGCCTGGGACACCAGCGACGTGAGCTCGGTCATCATGTCGTTGAAGCCGGTTTCCACCGCGCCGAATTCGTCTTTGCGGTCGAGGTTCAAGCGCGAGCTGAGGTCGCCGGTGCGCATGATTTCGAGGATTTTCACGATGCGGTTCATTGGCGCCATGATCGCGCGCATCAACAGCAGACCGCACAAGCCGGCGGCCAGAACGGCGACCAGCAGAGAAATGATCATGCTGACTTTGGCGGCTGCCACAGCCTCATCGATATTGGCCATGGCCTGATCGGCGACTTTCTTGTTTTCGCCGATGATGTCGTTGAGCTTCATGCGGCCGGCGTACCAGGCTGGCGTGAGCTTCTCGTGGAATACCTTGATCGCATCGGCTTCCATGTTGCGTTTGTGCAAGTCGAGCACCACGTCCTGAAGTTGCAGATAGGCGTCGTGATACTTCTCGAACGCGGCGAACTCGCGGCGATCCTCGTCGGTCGCCATGGTCTTGCGGTAATTTTCCATCTGCTCCAGCAGGCGCGACTCGAACGACTTGTAATCGGCCTCGTCTTCGCTGCTGATGCCCTGCCCTTCCTTGAGCCCCAACAGTTCCTGAGTCTGCAAATAGCTGTCGACCCACGCGCCGCGAATCATCGAGCTGTAATAAACCCCGGGAATCGCGTCGTCGCGGACACTGTTTTCACTGGCTTCGATCTTCAACAGTCGCGAATAGGAGAGCACCACCATCAGCAACATGATGGCGATAATCACCGCAAAGCTCGCCAAAATGCGTTGGCGCAACGTCCAGTTCTTCACAGTGATTCCTCGTGCCTAGGTCGAAATGCGGGGAGTATAGCCGAGGGCGGTGTTTCATTTATAAGACGCTTTTTAACCCCCGGGCCTGCCCGAGTAGTTGGGCGAGAGGCTCTGGGGTGGGACTGTCCGACAATCAGGGGTGGGCGTACCAGCGATGAAACGGCAAAAAGAGGCGGCGCAATGGCCATTACGGCCCTACTGCATCAGGTGCCTAACCAAAATCTCAGGACAACCACAACCAAAAGTGGGAGCGGGCTTGCTCGCGAAGGCGCTGTGTCAGTCGACACTTCTGGTAACTGATAGACCGCATTCGCGAGCAACCCCGCTCCCACAGGGGATGGTGGCTGGGCTTAAGACTGTGCTTGCAGGGGGAAGCCGTTGCGCAATCTTGTGATGATCGCCCTTCCCACGCCGACACTGGGTTTTTCCAGCAATCGGTAGCTGACGCTGGCTAGCAGCAGCGTTGCCAGCACGTAGCAGAGGAAGACGCCCGGGTTGAATTGCGCCTGAAGATCCGTCGCGTGCGCTGCCCACTCCAGAAAAAACGGGTGCATCAGATACACCGAATAACTGATCGTGCCCAGATACGTCAGGCTCTTGAAGTGGCGGCGGAAAAACAGGGTCATAGCCAGCGCAAACGCCATCCCCACCAGATAGCTGACCAGGTAGGCGTAGGGATTTTCGTTGTGCCCATAGTCGGCGTTGTAGGCCAACAGGCAAATCACCGGCAGCGATACCACGAACAACGCCAGCCAGACTGCGACGAATTGGCGAAGGGACGCGGTGCCCGCACCGAGGCTGACATCTCGCCAGAGGCTGCCAAAAAACATGATCGACAGGCACAGCGGCAGCGCCACCGGGATCTTTTTCGCCAGATAAAACCGGGCCGCTGCAAAGATCAGCGCCACGATCAGCAAACCAATGGCCGCGCCAAATCGCACGCCGGCCTTGCGCAAAAGCCCCACGCTGAACAGCGCCGCGCACGCCATGTAAAAGAACATCTCAATGATCAGCGTCCAGTAAACCCCAAACAGATCCGGGGTTTTCAGAAGCGCCTGAAACATCGTCATGTTAATCAGCACGGTCGAGACCGGCACCGGCGTCGACAAAAACCAATACGAACTCAACACCGCCAGCGCAATGGAAAACCAGTACGCCGGGTACAACCGGAATAACCGCGAAACGGCGAACGCCGCCAGCGCATGCCGACCTTCTTTCAGGCTGTAGGGAATGACCATTCCGCTGAGCAGAAAGAAGATCACCACGCCCACCTGCCCGAGGTTCACGTAGGTAAAGAAAAACGTGTCCTTGAGCGGCGTTCTTTCGATGAAGTGCGCAGCCACGACCAACAATGCCGCGATGCCTCGCAGGGCATCCAGATGCGTCAGACGATTGGACGTGGTCATGCGTTGTTCCCGTAAATGTGCGAGGCGCTACAAACTACCGACGGCCCCGACAACCCACAAGATTTAGGTCAACGCCTGGCGCACCTGCTTCTCCAGTTCGATTTTCAGACCGGGCTCCAGCTTCAACTGTCGCGCCAGTTCATCCAGATAGCTCTTTTCCATGAAGTTCTCTTCGTCCACCAGCATCACGCTGGCGATGTACATCTCAGCAGCCATTTCCGGCGTACTCGCGGCGCGGGCGACGTCGGTGGGGTCGAGGGGTTTGTTGAGTTCGGCGTGCAACCAGTGCTGCAGTTCCTGATCGTTGTCGAGTTTGGTGAATTCACCTTCGATCAACTGACGCTCGCGATCATCGATGTGGCCGTCAGCCTTGGCGGCGGCGACCAGTGCTTTGAGAATCGCCTGACTGTGTTGCTCGACTTGCGCCGCTGGCAGACGGTCGATCGTCTGCGGTTCAGTTTGCGGCGCGATGCCTTTCTGCGCGTTGTAGTTGCCATAAGCCTTGTAAGCCAGCACACCGAGCGCCGCGAGGCCGCCGTAGATCGCGACTTTGCCGCCGACCTTACGCACTTTTTTGTTACCGAGCAGCAATCCCATCGCGCCAGCCGCCAGCGCTCCGCCGCCCGCGCCTGACAACAGGCCGCCGAGGCCACCGGAGCCAGATGCGCCACCGAGCAAGCCGCCCAAGCCTCCACCGGAGGATTTGTTCTGCGAACCACCGGCCTTGTTCTGCAACAGATCCTGGCCGGACTTGAGTAGTTGATCGAGCAATCCACGGGTGTTCATGTTCCGCCTCCAAAACAGGGGTTATCCGGATCTATAAGGCCTCCAGCCTAGTTCGAAAGTGCCCGTGACCGGCCTGCGAGTGTGCTTCCAGATGTTGCTCGCTGCCCGCAGGCCTTCGTGAAAATAGATATACACTCAGATCCATCTATAAAAACCGCCCACCGGGTATTCCCGTCATGATGACCCTGCGTCAGATTCGTCACTTTATCGCTGTGGCCGAGACAGGCTCGATCTCCGCCGCCGCGCAAACCGCGTTCATTTCCCAGTCGACCCTGACGTTAGCGATCCAGCAACTGGAAGAAGAAATCGGCGTCAGCCTGTTTAGCCGTCACGCCAAAGGCATGACGCTTACTCACCAAGGTCATCAATTCCTACGTCAGGCGCACCTGATTCTTGCGACTGTGGACAACGCCAAACGCAGTCTGCAACAGAGCACCGACCAAGTTGCCGGGCAGTTGATCGTCGGCGTGACCAGTCTGGTCGCCGGTTATTACCTGGCGGATCTGCTCACCCGTTTTCAGCGCGCCTATCCCAACGTCGAGATCCGCGTGATGGAAGACGAGCGCCCGTATATCGAACATTTGCTGGTCAGCGGCGAGATCGATGTCGGCGTGTTGATCCTCTCCAACCTAGAAGATCGCCATGCCTTGCAGACTGAAGTGTTGACTCACTCGCCGCACCGTTTGTGGCTCCCGGCCCAGCATCCACTGCTCGAACACGACAGCATCAACCTCGCCGATGTCGCCCGCGAGCCGTTGATTCAACTCAACGTCGATGAAATGGATCGTAATGCCCAACGCCTGTGGCGCGGCGCCGGCCTGCAACCAAAAATCACTTTGAGAACCGCATCGACGGAGGCTGTGCGAAGTCTGGTCGCCGCCGGTTTGGGCGTATCGATCCAGCCAGACATGACTTATCGCCCTTGGTCACTGGAGGGCGACATCATCGAAGCGCGACCCATCGCCGACCTCAACCAGACCCTCGACGTCGGCCTGGCCTGGCGCCGTGGCACCGCGCGCCCCGCTCTCGTCGATCCATTTCTCACTGTGGCCCGTGAGCAACCCCACGGCGGGCGCAAGCCATCTATTTAATCGAATGCTGCCTTCAGTATTTAGAATTTGTCGACCTCGGAGCCGCGCACTAGTCTTGCTGCATCTATAAGACGGTCGGCTCCCGATATCAGGGAGCAACAATGGCCACACAAGAAAAGAGAACGCGGAAAATGGCTGGCGCGCAGACCCCGATGTGTACCGCGTTGTTGATCGACGGCGAATTGGTCGCCGGGGAAGGTTTCGTCGAGCCGATTCTCAACCCGGCCACCGGTGAAATCCTCACCCACATCGCCGAGGCCAGCACCGAGCAAGTCGAAGCCGCCATTCTTGCCGCCCACCGCGCCTTCGCCGAATGGTCGCGCACCACGCCGCAGCAACGTTCGAACCTGCTGTTGGACATCGCCAACGCCGTCGAAAAACACGCCGATCACCTTGCCCGCCTCGAATCGCTGAACTGCGGCAAGCCGTTGCACCTGGCGCGTCAGGACGATCTGACGGCGACCGTCGATGTCTTCCGGTTCTTCGCCGGCGCCGTGCGTTGCCAGACCGGTCAGCTCAGCGGCGAATACCTGCCGGGCTACACCAGCATGGTGCGCCGCGATCCGATTGGCGTGGTCGCCTCGATTGCGCCGTGGAATTACCCGATCATGATGGCCGCGTGGAAAATCGCCCCGGCCCTCGCCGCCGGCAACACGCTGGTGTTCAAACCGTCCGAACACACACCGCTGTCGATCCTCGCCCTGGCGCCGGCGCTGGCCGAAATCCTCCCGCGCGGGGTGATCAACATCATCTGCGGTGGCGGCGAAGGCGTCGGCAGCCACTTGGTTGGCCACGCCAAAGTGCGCATGGTCTCCCTGACCGGCGATATCGTCACCGGGCAGAAAATCCTTCAGGCCGCCGCGAAAACCCTGAAACGCACGCACCTCGAACTCGGCGGCAAAGCTCCGGTGATCGTCTGCAACGACGCCGACATTCAGGCCGTGGTCGAAGGCGTGCGCACTTACGGTTACTACAACGCCGGGCAAGACTGCACCGCCGCCTGCCGGATCTACGCGCAGGCCGGGATTCACGACAAATTGGTCGCAGAGCTTGGCGCCGCCGTCAGCAGCCTGCGTTTCGCCGGCAAACGTGATGCCGACAACGAGATTGGCCCGCTGATCAGCACGCGCCAGCGCGACCGCGTCGCCAGTTTCGTCGAACGCGCCCTCGGTCAGCCGCACATCGAACGCGTGACCGGTGCAGCCGTGCATTCCGGCGCCGGTTTCTACTATCAACCGACGCTGCTAGCCGGTTGCAAACAGAGCGACGAAATCGTCCAGCGCGAAGTGTTCGGCCCGGTGGTCACCGTGACCCGTTTCGACGAACTCTCGCAGGCCGTCGACTGGGCCAACGACTCCGAATACGGCCTCGCCTCGTCGGTGTGGACGCAAAATCTGGACAAAGCGATGCAGGTCGCCGCGCGTCTGCAATACGGCTGCACGTGGATCAATAGCCATTTCATGCTCGTCAGTGAGATGCCCCACGGCGGGCTGAAACGCTCCGGTTACGGCAAAGACTTATCCAGTGATTCGCTGCAGGACTACAGCGTGGTGCGGCACATCATGGCCCGCCACGGCCAGCATCTCTGACTACGCTAATAACAAGCCGCCAACGGCATGCTTCACCGCGTTCACAACTGCCCCGACCATAATTTAAAGAAGAGGGTTCAACCATGTTCGTGCACAAGACCGCACTGCTCAGTGCAATCACCACGGCCCTGCTGGGCAGCGCCAGCCTGCAAGCCGCCGAGCCGTTGAAGGCCGTCGGCGCCGGCGAAGGTCAGCTGGATATCGTTGCGTGGCCGGGCTACATCGAACGTGGCGAGAGCGACAAGGCCTACGACTGGGTGACCGGTTTCGAGCAGGAAACCGGCTGCAAGGTCAACGTGAAGACAGCGGCCACCTCTGACGAAATGGTCAGCCTGATGGCCAAGGGCGGTTACGACCTGGTCACCGCGTCGGGCGATGCCTCGTTGCGATTGATCGTCGGCAAGCGTGTGCAACCGATCAACACCGCGTTGATCCCGAACTGGAACACCCTCGACCCGCGCCTCAAAGACGCGCCGTGGTACGTGGTCAACAACCAGACTTACGGCACCCCGTACCAGTGGGGCCCGAACGTGCTGATGTACAACACCAACGTGTTCAAGACCGCGCCGACCAGTTGGAACGTGGTGTTCGCCGCGCAGGATCTTCCCGACGGCAAGCCGAACAAGGGCCGCGTGCAGGCCTATGACGGCCCGATCTACATCGCCGATGCGGCGCTGTATTTGAAGTCGACCAAGCCAGAACTGGGCATCAAAGACCCGTATCAACTCACCGAAGATCAATACAAAGCCGTGCTCGATCTGTTGCGCACGCAGCAGCCGCTGATCCACCGCTACTGGCATGACACCACGGTGCAGATGAGCGACTTCAAAAACGAAGGCGTGGTGGCATCGAGTGCCTGGCCGTATCAGGTCAACGGTTTGATGAACGAGAAGCAGCCTATTGCGTCGACCATTCCGAAAGAAGGCGCCACGGGCTGGGCTGACACCACTATGTTGCACGCCGAGGCCAAGCACCCGAACTGCGCGTACAAGTGGATGGACTGGTCGCTGAAACCGAAAGTCCAGGGCGATGTGGCGGCGTGGTTTGGTTCGTTGCCGGCCGTGCCGGCGGCGTGCAAGGGCAGCGAATTGCTTGGCGCTGAAGGTTGCAAAACCAACGGTTTCGACCAGTTCGACAAGATCGCCTTCTGGAAAACCCCGCAGGCTGAAGGTGGCAAGTTTGTGCCGTATAGCCGCTGGACGCAGGACTACATCGCGATCATGGGCGGCCGCTAGCTCTCGACAACGACGCGGTCTGCTCCCTTTCCCCCCTCGCCCCCTTGGGGGAGAGGGCTGGGGTGAGGGGGTAGCTTTTGACTTTGCTCTTGATCTCAGAGCAATGGCCGAAACCGCCACCCTCACCCCCCGCCCTCTCCCGGAGGGAGAGGGAGCTAAAAGCAATCTCAGCGCCCTGCACACCTACTGTAGGAGCTGCCGCAGGCTGCGATCTTTTCGACGCACACACGACTTTTTTGAAAGCCCGCTTTACCGGAGCACCGCACCATGACGCTTGCAGTCCAGTTCACCAACGTTTCCCGGCAGTTCGGCGAAGTGAAGGCCGTTGACCGGGTTTCCATCGATATCGAGGACGGCGAGTTCTTTTCCATGCTCGGCCCTTCCGGCTCGGGCAAAACCACCTGCCTGCGCCTGATCGCCGGGTTCGAACAACCGAGCGCCGGTTCGATCCGCATTCACGGTGCTGAAGCGGCCGGTCTGCCGCCGTATCAACGCGACGTCAACACGGTGTTTCAGGATTACGCGCTGTTCCCGCACATGAACGTCCTCGACAACGTCGCTTACGGTTTGAAGGTCAAAGGTGTCGGCAAAACCGAGCGCCATAACCGCGCCGAAGAAGCCTTGGACATGGTCGCCCTCGGCGGTTACGGCGCGCGCAAACCGGTGCAGTTATCCGGCGGTCAGCGCCAGCGCGTCGCCCTCGCCCGCGCCTTGGTCAATCGCCCGCGCGTGCTGTTGCTCGATGAGCCTTTGGGTGCGCTCGATCTGAAACTGCGCGAGCAAATGCAAAGCGAATTGAAGAAGCTGCAACGCCAGCTCGGCATCACTTTCATCTTCGTCACCCACGATCAAACCGAAGCGCTGTCGATGTCCGATCGCGTTGCCGTGTTCAACAAGGGCCGCATCGAACAGGTCGACACGCCGCGCAATCTGTACATGAAACCGACCACTACATTCGTGGCTGAATTCGTCGGCACCTCGAACGTGATTCGCGGCGATCTGGCCCGTGAAATCAGCGGTCATCCGCAGCCATTTTCGATCCGCCCTGAACACGTGCGTTTCGCCGAAGGCCCACTAGCCAGTCACGAAATCGAAGTCAGCGGGCTGCTCCACGACATCCAGTACCAAGGCAGCGCCACGCGTTATGAGTTGAAGCTGGAAAACGGCCAGACCCTGAGTATCAGCCACGCCAACAACCAGTGGATCGACAGCAGCGCACAACACCAGACCGGCCAGCGCCTGAGCGCGCGTTGGGCGCGGGAAGCGATGATTCCGCTGCACGACACCGTGGCGAGCGGGGTGTGACATGAGCACGCTCGCGATGACAACATCGCCGCCGTTGCGCCGGTTTTCCAACCTGCTCTACCGCAAGCCGAACCTGTATCTGTCGATGCTGCTGGTGCCGCCGCTGCTGTGGTTTGGCGCGATTTATCTCGGCTCGCTGCTGGTGCTGTTGTGGCAGGGTTTCTACACCTTCGACGACTTCACCATGGCGGTCACGCCTGACCTGACCCTGGCGAATTTCGCCGCGCTGTTTCAGCCATCGAACTTCGACATCATCCTGCGCACGTTGAGCATGGCCATCGTTGTGTCGATCGCCAGCGCCATCGTCGCGTTCCCGATTGCCTACTACATGGCGCGCTACACCACCGGCAAAACCAAGGCGTTTTTCTACATCGCGGTGATGATGCCGATGTGGGCCAGTTACATCGTCAAGGCCTACGCGTGGACGTTGCTGTTGGCCAAGGGCGGCGTGGCGCAGTGGTTCGTGCAGCACTTGGGATTGGAGCCGGTTT
Source organism: Pseudomonas sp. NPDC088885 (assembly GCF_044750025.1). Taxonomy (NCBI): domain Bacteria; kingdom Pseudomonadati; phylum Pseudomonadota; class Gammaproteobacteria; order Pseudomonadales; family Pseudomonadaceae; genus Pseudomonas; species Pseudomonas sp. NPDC088885. The sequence goes on from NZ_JBIVJB010000048.1 coordinate 17,258, forward strand.
TGCAGTTCATTCTGGGTATTCCTGGGGTGGGTGGCAGCACCTTGTCGACCTCGCATCTGGGGCGATTCATGGTGTTCGTTTATATCTGGCTGCCGTTCATGATCCTGCCGATTCAGGCGTCGCTGGAACGTCTGCCGCCGTCGCTGCTGCAGGCCTCCGCTGACCTTGGTGCGAAGCCGCGTCAGACCTTTATGCAGGTGATTTTGCCGCTGTCGATTCCGGGGATTGCCGCCGGTTCGATCTTCACGTTTTCGCTGACCTTGGGCGACTTCATCGTGCCGCAACTTGTTGGCCCGCCGGGGTACTTCGTCGGCAGCATGGTCTACGCGCAGCAAGGTGCGATCGGCAACATGCCGATGGCGGCGGCGTTCACGCTGGTGCCGATTGTGTTGATCGCGGTTTACCTGTCCATCGTCAAACGACTGGGGGCTTTCGATGCGCTCTGATTCTTCATCACAAGGGCATGCCTCTCTAGGCCTGAAAATCGCAGCGTGGGGCGGGTTGGTGTTTCTGCATTTTCCGATCCTGATCATCTTCCTTTACGCCTTCAACACCGAAGAAGCCGCGTTCAGTTTTCCGCCGAAGGGCTTCACGCTGCACTGGTTCACCGTGGCGTTTTCGCGGCCGGATGTGCTGGAGTCGATCAAGCTTTCATTGCAGATCGCAGCCATCGCCACGTTGATTGCGATGGTGCTCGGCACGCTCGCATCGGCCGCTTTGTACCGCCGGGATTTCTTCGGCAAACAGGGTATTTCGCTGATGCTGATTTTGCCGATTGCGCTGCCGGGGATCATCACCGGGATCGCGCTGCTGGCGACGTTCAAAACGCTGGGGATCGAGCCGGGGATGTTCACCATCATCGTCGGTCACGCGACCTTCTGCGTGGTGATCGTCTACAACAACGTCATCGCCCGCCTGCGCCGCACTTCGCACAGTTTGATCGAGGCCTCGATGGACCTCGGCGCCGATGGTTGGCAGACCTTTCGCTACATCATCCTGCCGAACCTTGGCTCGGCTTTACTGGCGGGCGGTATGTTGGCGTTTGCGCTGTCGTTTGACGAAATCATCGTCACCACGTTCACCGCCGGGCATGAGCGCACGTTGCCGTTGTGGCTGCTCAATCAGTTGAGTCGCCCTCGGGATGTGCCGGTGACCAACGTCGTCGCGATGCTGGTGATGATGGTGACCATGCTGCCGATCCTCGGCGCGTATTACCTGACGCGCGGTGGCGAAAGCGTCGCTGGCAGCGGCGGCAAATAACCATTTAACAGACACCAAAATCCCCCTGTGGGAGCGAGCCTGCTCGCGAAGAGGCCGTCACATCCAACATTGATGTCGACTGACACAGCGCTTTCGCGAGCAGGCTCGCTCCCACAGGTTTCTCGATTCGGCCAGAACAATAAAAGCGTTAGTGAGGACAACAGACATGCAAACCAAACTCTTGATCAACGGCCAACTGGTCAACGGCGAAGGCCCGGCGCAACCGGTGCTCAACCCTTCGCGTGGCGAAGTCCTGGTAGAGATCAACGAAGCCACTGAAGCCCAGGTCGATGCCGCCGTGCGCGCCGCCGACAACGCCTTCGCCGACTGGTCGCAAACCGCGCCGAAAGACCGCTCGCTGCTGCTGCTCAAACTCGCCGACGCCATCGAAGCCCACGGCGAAGAACTGGCCAAACTCGAATCTGACAACTGCGGCAAACCCTACAACGCCGCGCTCAACGATGAGATTCCGGCGATTGCCGATGTGTTCCGTTTCTTCGCCGGCGCCAGCCGTTGCATGAGCGGTTCGGCCGGTGGCGAATACCTGCCCGGCCACACCTCGATGATCCGCCGCGATCCGGTTGGCGTCATCGCCTCGATCGCGCCATGGAACTACCCGCTGATGATGGTCGCCTGGAAAATCGCCCCGGCGCTGGCTGCCGGTAATACCGTGGTGCTCAAGCCGTCGGAACAAACCCCGCTGACCGCGTTGCGTCTGGCCGAACTGGCGTCGGAAATCTTCCCGGCCGGTGTACTCAATCTGGTGTTTGGTCGTGGGCCTACCGTTGGTAGTCCGTTGGTTACCCATCCGAAAGTGCGCATGGTTTCGCTGACCGGCTCCATCGCTACGGGCGCCAATATCATTTCCAGCACTGCCGACAGCGTCAAACGCATGCACATGGAACTGGGCGGTAAGGCGCCAGTGATCATCTTCGACGACGCCGATATCGATGCAGCGGTGGAAGGTATTCGCACGTTTGGTTTCTACAACGCTGGGCAGGATTGCACTGCCGCGTGCCGGATTTATGCGCAACAGGGCATCTACGACAAATTCGTCGAGAAGCTCGGCGCGGCGGTCAGCAGCATCAAGTACGGCTTGCAGGATGATCCGTCGACCGAGCTGGGGCCGTTGATCACTGCACAACATCGCGACCGTGTTGCCGGGTTTGTCGAGCGTGCTGTGGCGCAGCCGCACATTCGTTTGATCACTGGCGGCAAGGCTGTTGATGGCAATGGTTTCTTCTTCGAGCCGACCGTGTTGGCCGATGCGCAGCAGGACGACGAAATCGTTCGCCGCGAAGTGTTTGGGCCGGTGGTTTCCGTGACCAAATTCACCGATGAAGCGCAGGCGCTGGAATGGGCCAACGATTCGGACTACGGCCTCGCCTCCTCGGTGTGGACGGCGGATGTAGGACGCGCGCATCGCATGTCGGCGCGTTTGCAGTACGGCTGCACTTGGGTGAATACGCACTTCATGCTCGTCAGCGAAATGCCCCATGGCGGTCAGAAATTGTCCGGGTACGGGAAAGACATGTCCATGTATGGGCTGGAGGACTACACCACGGTTCGGCATGTGATGTTCAAGCATTAAGCCTTTAAAAGCTTCGCGAGCAGGCTCGCTCCCACATTAATTCAAATGCGTTCCCCCTGTGGGAGCGAGCCTGCTCGCGAAGGCGTCACCCCGGTTTCAGGAAGGAAACCGGCAATTACGCACCACCAGGAAACCAAAACAACAACTACCGAACCGGGCGGCGCCTGCATGGCCCCGCCACGGCCTCGGCCATCCGAAATCTGCCGATTTCACGGAGCAAAACACACATGAGTTCCTCACCCGATCTCGCCACAGCCGTTGCCGACAGCGATGCCGAACAACTGCGCCAACTGGGCTACACCTCGAACTTCAACCGCAGCATGAGCCTGTGGGAAAATTTCGCTTTGGGCTTCACTTATCTGTCACCGGTCGTAGGGGTTTATACCCTCTTCGGCCTGTGCCTCGCCGCTGGCGGGCCCCCGATGTTCTGGGCCTACTTGCTGGTCGGTTGCGGCCAGCTGCTGGTGTGCCTGATCTTCGGCGAAGTGGTTTCGCAGTTCCCGATTTCCGGCGGTGTTTACCCTTGGGCACGTCGCTTGGTCGGTAAGAAATGGGCGTGGATGGTCGGCTGGATCTACTCCATCGCCCTCTGCGTGACCATCGCTGCCGTTGCGGTCGGCGCTGGCCCGTACCTCGCCGCTATGCTCGGTTTCGAGCCAAGCAACAACACCAACATCGTCATCGCCCTGGTGCTGACCCTGTTCGCCACACTGGTTAACCTCAGCGGCACCAAAGTGCTGGCGCGCATCGCCATGTTCGGCTTCCTCTGCGAACTGGTTGGCGCGGTGATCGTTGGCGTTTACTTGTTGGTGTTCGAACGCCATCAACCGCTGAGCGTGCTGTTCAACACCTTCGACATCAGCGTCGAAGGCTCGTACCTTCCGGCCTTCCTCACCGCATCGCTGGCGGGGATGTTCCTCTACTACGGCTTCGAGGCCTGCGGCGACGTCGCCGAAGAAACCCCGAACCCGAGCGCAAAAATCCCGGTGGCCATGCGCATGACCATCTACATCGGCGGCATCGCGGCGATGTTCGCCTGCCTGGCGCTGATCCTCGCCGTGCCGGACATGCAAGCCGTGATCAACGGCACCGACAAAGACCCGGTCACCACCATCCTCAACAACGCCTTCGGCCCGGTCGGTTCGAAAGTAGTGATGGGCGTGGTGATGATTTCTTTCATCTCCTGCGTCATCAGCCTACAAGCAGCGGCGAGCCGTCTACTGTATTCCTACGCTCGCGATGAAATGGTCATCGGCAGCCGACTGCTGAAAAAGATTTCTCCTACCACCCAAGTACCGGTTGCCGCGCTGTTCGTGTCCGGCGTCCTGCCGGCCCTGATCATCGCCCTCGGCTTCTTCCTGCAAGACGCCGTGGCCACCATCGTCAGCTTCGCCGCCATCGGCATCTATCTCGCGTTCCAGATGATCGTGCTGGCCGCGCTGTACGCCCGCAGCAAAGGCTGGAAACCGAGCGGCAAATTCACCCTCGGCGCCTGGGGCTGGCCGGTGAACATCGGCGCGCTGGTGTACGGCGTTGGCGCAATCATCAACATGGCCTGGCCACGCACGCCCGATGCGGCGTGGTATGTGAACTATGCGATGGTGTTGAGCACGGCGATCGTGATTGGCTTGGGCTTGGTTTATATGTGGATTGGCAAGCCGTATGACCATGGCAAGGCGCCGGCTGGGGATGCTTGGAAGGTGAGTCGCTAAGAGCGTTTGCCCCCGGCACCGCCAAGGTGCCGGGGTTCAGGAAAACCGAGAAAAAACATCAAAAAGAAAGCTCTGCCTGATCGTGCTTCAACAAGGAAATACGGTCGAACAGTTTGATTTTTTCGTTGGCTTTTTGCTTGGCGTGATCGGACATGAATGCAATCAATTCTTCGAGCTGACTGACGTCTCCGACCACCTTGAATTCCTTTTCCTTGTTGACGAAAACAAGCGACTTCTTCTTTCTCGACAACAGTTCAATGACGTTACTGAGCGTACCGGTGCTCTTTGCGTCCCAGATCATCAAACCGTAGTCAGCTGCTTCGGCCATGACGACGTCCTTCTCGGTGAAGAAGGCTCTCGACCCTTTCGAATGCTTGGAGTCGACTGTTCTGGCGGGCCACTGTCCAAGGTTATTCCTCGGAGCAGAACCGCTGCAGAACACTGTGGTTCTGGATCGTTCGAGACTCAGCAGGTACTCCTGAATGGAGGTGTCGGCGCCACCTGCATCCCCAACCACCACCTCAAAATCTGACGCGACGATATTATTGATGCGCTCTTTAACCTTCGGATCAAGGTTCTTGATGTTGATAGAGCCAGCAATAAATACAGTGGTCATTGAATTCAAATCATCTGCAGCGCTTCTAGAGATTCATATGAATAACGGAAAAAATGCCGGTCAGGGATGGGCTCACCGTCATCAGTGCAAAATCAGGCATTTCCTACAGATACGGCCTTCTTGAAAAAGCCCCATTTCCTACGCTGTGCGTCGAAAGAGTAGACTTGTCGCCGCAAGCGCCTGACCGATAGGCTTTATCCCGTCGCTGTTAATTCAGCGACCCGGAGTCGAAGCCGGAAACTGTCAACGCGGTGCTTGCATGCCCTCCATTGAACTGTGGTTGTCACAGCTTCAGTTTTGCTTTATGGCGGGCCGTGTGGCGCGGGCCTTCTGGCTTTTCCGTGTTTGACTGGAAGTATCCCGACTTCGAACGCCACACGGTTCGCCACCCAACTTGTCGAAGAGTTGATGGCGACTTTCCTACTCAAACCGGAAGTCACTACATGTCTGCGCAAATCCAAAATTCATCGTCGACCCACTTCACCCCCACCATCTTCACCCGCCACAACCGCTTCCTCCACGCCTTCATGCAAGATCACGAAGCCTGGTTCTGTGTTCAAGATCTCGGTCGCTTGATGGGTTACCCCCTGAACGAACGCCTCACCCTGAAACTCGATCCCGACCAGCGTCGCAATGTCCTCCTGCGCAAGGACGGCGAAATCATCGATTGCGCGATGGTCAGCGAGTCCGGCCTGTTCGCCCTGCTCGTTCACCACGTCGTCCCGGAAAACCGCTACCTGCGCCAATGGCTGAGCCATGAAGTCATCCCGATGATGCGCGAAAACCATTCAAGTCCAGAGGAAAACCACCCGAGCCTGAGTTCGATGCATTGGGCGGGCGTCACCGTACCGCTGCTGCACTGGCAACAGCAGGCGTGGGTCAAATGGCGGGATGTTCCAGAGTTAATAAACGGACAGCGGCCATTCCCAGTTCAGGGGACTTGTAACTAATTCCTCGTCAAAACTAGTCTATCTCTGGCGTCGATTCTGACGTCAGAGTGTTACGCCAAGCATTTCGCAACACATCTCGACGCTTCGTTCCGCTCTGGCCCGCTACAGTTTTCTTGGACTGTCGCACGCTCACTGGTTGACGAAGCTCTGGCAGCAGCCTAGGGTGTTTACGTCGTTTACAACGTATACATAGGAATTCTGACATGGCCTCGCCAGTTCTATCTTTCCGCGTCGAAGAATTGTTGGCACAGCAGCTGGATGAACTGGCTGCGGCAACGGACAGAGACCGTCAATACCATCTCAAGCGTGCACTGGTTCGATACGTAGAAGCCGAGTCATGGCATCTACAAGCTATCAGCGAAGGTATCGCAGATGCCGATGCTGGAAATCTCACCGATCTGGATGCCGTGAAGGCTAAGTGGGCAAAACGTGCCGAACGTAGTACTGACAAAAAGGGCTGAAAATGATCTCGATGTTATCCATGAGTACTACCAAGGCCTTTTAGGTTCCGAGGGCTCCTTAGAAATCATCGATTCGATTCTTAAAACGTTTCGTCAACTTGAACAATTTCCTGGATCAGGGAGGCCGTCGGTCGCCCCCGATATTCGAGAGTTGGTGATGACTCGCTATCCATTCATTGCCCCCTACCGGTTGATGCACGGTCGCATTCAAATACTTCGTGTTCTGCACCAGCGAGCAGAACGATCGCGGGATTGGTGAACCAGCCGTAAAGGACGGCTGGTTACTTCACACCTCACTCAAAACCGCGAAACGCTCCGCATCGCATCCACCAGATACCGCATCGCAATCCGGTCACTTTCCGAAAGCTCGCGATAGCGCTCCACCAGTTTCAGTTCCTCAGAGCTCAACCGGCGCCTTCTGCGCCCGCTGCCCAGGCAGGGGAAGATGCCCAGCATGTCGGTGATGCCTTGTATTTTTGCCATGGACGATGTCCTTCTCTAGTACTGCAAAGAATTGCTTAAACACCACATCGCCCTGCCCCTTACAGCAGCGCCGTGTGCCCTGCCGGCCAAATGGATCGCGCCGGCCATGCCCATAGAATAGAAATAAATTCGCCGCTGAAAAGCGGTTTTTAGAGTAATTAGTCAAGAAAAGCAGATATGCCGTGTAAATCAGAACGTCCTGTCAGATTTTTAACCGACATGTCTTGTTTCATTGACACACTGGCGCAGTGAATCAACGAATTTTGCATTGCGAGCGAACCGTTTAAGCTAGCCGGCATCTGTTTATAGTCCGTTGCGTTTGGCCGAAGGCTTGTCCGAACCGTTATTTCTGATCCAGCACGTGCCAGGAACGGCGCGGGATTGCACACGACAGGTTGTATTTATGCACCGCAGGAATTTGCTCAAAGCGTCCATGGCCATTGCGGCTTACACCGGTCTTTCGGCCACCGGCCTGCTGGCGACCCGCGCATGGGCGGCCAGTGGCGGCGCCGCTGATGGCGAGGCGCAGGCGTTTGACTTCGAAGCGCTGAAGCGCCAGGCCAAGCAACTGGCTGGCAGTGCCTATCAGGACACTAAACAGGTGCTGCCGCCGACGCTGGCGACCATGACGCCGCAGAATTTCAACGCGATCCGCTACGACGGTAATCATTCGTTGTGGAAGGAAAACAAGGGCCAGCTCGACGTGCAGTTCTTCCACGTCGGCATGGGTTTCCGCCAGCCGGTGCGCATGTACAGCGTCGATCCGAAGACCCGTACCGCGCGCGAGGTGCATTTCCGCCCGGCGCTGTTCAACTACGAGAACACTTCGGTCGACACCCAGCAGCTCAAGGGCGACCTGGGTTTTGCCGGCTTCAAGCTGTTCAAGGCGCCGGAACTGGATCGCCATGACGTGGTGTCGTTCCTCGGCGCCAGTTATTTCCGTGCGGTGGATGCGACTGGCCAATATGGCCTCTCCGCGCGCGGTCTGGCGATCGACACTTACGCCAAGAAACGCGAAGAATTCCCTGACTTCACTAAGTTCTGGTTCGAGACCCCGGATCAGAACGCCACGCGTTTTGTGGTCTACGCCCTGCTCGACTCGCCGAGCGCCACCGGCGCCTACCGTTTTGATATCGATTGCCAGGCCGAGCGCGTGGTGATGGAGATCGACGCGCACATCAATGCGCGCACCGCCATCGAGCAACTGGGCATCTCGCCGATGACCAGCATGTTCAGCTGCGGCAACCACGAACGGCGCATGTGCGACACCATTCACCCGCAAATCCATGACTCGGATCGCCTGGCGATGTGGCGCGGCAACGGCGAGTGGATCTGCCGTCCGCTGAACAATCCGGCGACTCTGCAATTCAACGCGTTTGCCGATACCGATCCGAAAGGGTTCGGCCTGGTGCAGACCGACCATGAGTTCGCCAACTATCAGGACACCGTCGACTGGTACAGCAAGCGCCCGAGCCTGTGGGTAGAACCGACCACTGCGTGGGGCGAAGGCTCTATCGATCTGCTGGAAATCCCTACGACTGGCGAGACGCTCGATAACATCGTGGCGTTCTGGACACCGAAGAAACCGGTGGCTGCCGGTGATTCCCTGAACTACGGCTACAAGCTTTACTGGAGCGCTTTGCCGCCGGTGAGCACGCCGTTGGCGCGGGTGCAGGCAACTCGTTCCGGGATGGGCGGTTTCGTTGAGGGCTGGGCACCGGGCGAGCATTACCCGCCGGTGTGGGCACGTCGTTTTGCTGTGGATTTCACGGGTGGCGGCCTGGATCGATTGCCGCAGGGCACCGGGATTGAGCCGGTGGTGACGTGTTCGAACGGCAAGGTGCAGGATTTCAGCGTGCTGGTGCTGGATGACATCAAGGGTTACCGGATTCTGTTTGACTGGTACCCGACCAGTGACAGCGTTGAGCCGGTGGAGCTGCGGTTGTTTATTCGCACCAACGATCGCACGTTGAGCGAGACGTGGTTGTACCAGTACTTCCCGCCGGCGCCGGATAAGCGCAAATACCCTTGAGGGTTCTCTAGCGTTTGGGCGGGCCTCTTCGCGAGCAGGCTCGCTCCCACAGTTGATCTCGGTCGACCACAAAAGTCATGACCGGCATTGAATCCATGTGGGAGCGAGCCTGCTCGCGAAGGAGGCCCAGGCAAAACAACATTCAGCAGACAAAACAAAGCCCGGCCATCACTGACCGGGGCTTTTGCTTTATCGCTACTGACTCAATCGCGCAAATCAGACTCATGAATCGGCTGATCCCGATGCGTCGCGCGCTGATACTGCGCCGGCCACACCGCTTTGCGTCCACCCAGATCATCGTCGGCATGCAGCGGCCAGTACGGATCACGCAGCAGCTCGCGGGCGAGGAAGATGATGTCGGCCTGACAGGTGCGCAGAATATGCTCGGCCTGCGCCGGCTCGGTAATCATTCCCACGGTGCCGGTGGCGATGCCTGACTCTTTGCGTACGCGCTCGGCGAAGCGTGTCTGATAACCCGGCCCGACGGGGATTTCGGCATTCGCTGCGGTGCCACCCGAAGACACATCGATCAGATCGGCGCCAAGCGTGTGCAGGCGTCGCGCCAGCTCCACGGTTTCATCCGGATTCCAGCCGTCCTCCACCCAGTCGGTGGCCGATACGCGGACAAACAACGGCAACTCTTCCGGCCAAACCGCCCTCACCGCTTCAGTCACTTGCAACACCAGACGAATACGATTTTCAAACGAACCACCGTACTGATCGCGGCGTTGGTTGCTCAGCGGCGAGAGAAATTGATGCAGTAGATACCCATGCGCCGCGTGTACCTCAACCACGCTGAAACCGGCCTTCAGCGCGCGTTTCGCGGCATCGACAAAGGCCTGGATGACGTCGGCAATCTGCCCTTCATCCAGCTGTTTCGGTTGCGTGTGTTGCGGGTCAAAGGCAATCGGCGACGGCCCGACCGGGGTCCAGCCGCCGTCATCGGGTTTAACGCTGCCATGCTTGCCGATCCACGGCCGATGGGTGCTGGCCTTGCGCCCGGCGTGGGCCAGTTGAATGCCGGCGACCGCGCCTTGGGCGGTGATGAAGCGGGTAATGCGTTGCAGCGGTTCGATCTGTTCGTCGTTCCACAGACCGAGGTCTTCGGCGGTGATCCGCCCGTCGGCGGTCACCGCCGTGGCTTCAGTGAAGACCAGGCCGGCGCCACCCACCGCGCGGCTGCCGAGGTGCACCAGGTGCCAGTCGTTGGCCAGGCCGTCGACGCTCGAGTATTGGCACATTGGCGAGACGGCGATGCGGTTCGGAAGGGTCAGTTGGCGAAGGGTAAAGGGTTCAAGCAGCAGACTCATGGGGCACCTCTCAAATCAGTGGGCAGGCTCCAGGGTTCTGTTTGAATAGTCGACGAGTGACAGGAAAAAAGTGCAGCACCCGCCCCCGCGGGCAAAAAATTCGACAAGACGTCACAAGGCCAATCAAGCAGTGCTTAGAGCCTAGTCGACAACGGGGGATGAGGGAGGGTTCAGAGTGATTCAGTGTGTGAAAGGACGCTTTCGCGAGCAGGCTCGCTCCCACAAGGACAACACCGTACCTGCGGGAGCGAGCCTGCTCGCGAAGGGGTCAACGCGGTTCGATATGGGCAATCATCAGTTGTACCGTCTCATTACCCCGAAACTCGTTAACGTCGAGCTTATAAGCCAGCTCAACCCACTGAATCGTCGGATTTGGCCAGATATCCCGGTCAATACCGAACGCAATACCGTCCAGTTTCACCGAACCACATTCGCTCTTCAGCACCACTTTCAGATGCCGCTCGCCAACAACACGCTGCTCGACCAACTGAAACACCCCGTGAAACAGCGGCTCAGGAAAATGCTGCCCCCAAGGCCCGGCATGGCGCAGGGCGCGAGCCAGTTCGAGGTGGAACTCCTCCACCGCCAGCGTGCCGTCCGAGAGCATGCGCCCGGTCAGGTCTTCCTCGCGAAGTTGCCTACGCACTTCAGCGTCAAAGGCCTCGGCGAAAAGCGGAAAATTCTCTTGCGGCAAGGTCAGACCGGCGGCCATCGCGTGGCCGCCGTACTTGGCGATCAGGGTCGGATGCTGTGCTGCAACAACGCTCAGCGCATCACGAATATGAAAGCCCTGCACCGAACGCCCCGAGCCCTTGAGCAAACCATCACCGGCATCAGCGAAGGCAATGGTCGGACGGAAGTAGCGCTCTTTCATCCGTGACGCGAGAATACCGATCACACCCTGATGCCACTCCGGATCGAACAGGCACAGACCAAATGGCATCGACTCCACCGGCAAGTCCTTGAGCTGCGCCAGCGCTTCACGCTGCATGCCCTGCTCGATGGATTTGCGATCCTGGTTCATGCCGTCCAGTTGCGCGGCCATTTCCCGGGCAACGTTGGCGTCGGCAGTGAGCAGGCATTCGATGCCCAGGCTCATGTCATCCAGACGCCCGGCAGCGTTCAGGCGCGGGCCGACGATAAAACCGAGATCGGTGGACGTGATGCGGGTGGCGTCACGCTTGGCCACTTCAAGGATCGCTTTGATCCCCGGCCGTGCGCGACCGGCGCGAATTCGCTCCAGGCCTTGGTGCACCAGAATCCGGTTGTTGGCGTCCAGCGGTACCACGTCGGCAACGCTACCCAGCGCGACTAGATCAAGCAGTTCACCGATGTTCGGCTGCGGCTTGTTCTCGTACCAGCCGAGACTGCGCAAACGCGCACGCAACGCCATCAACACATAAAAAATTACGCCGACGCCGGCCAGTGCCTTGCTCGGAAACTCGCAGCCAGGCTGGTTCGGATTGACCAGCGCATCGGCCTGCGGCAATTCATCGCCCGGCAAGTGGTGGTCGGTGATCAAGACCTTGAGGCCAGCCTTTTTCGCCGCCGCCACGCCCTCGACGCTGGAGATGCCGTTGTCGACGGTGACCAGCAAATGTGGCTCACGGGTCAAAGCGACTTCGACGATTTCCGGGGTCAGGCCGTAGCCATATTCGAAGCGGTTCGGCACCAGATAATCGACGTGCGCCGCACCGAGTAAACGCAAGCCAAGCATGCCGACCGTGCTGGCCGTCGCGCCGTCCGCGTCGAAGTCGCCGACGATGAGGATGCGCTGGCGTTGCTCCAGCGCCGTCACCAGCAAGTCCACTGCGGCGTCGATGCCCTTGAGCTGCTGAAACGGGATCAACCGTGCCAGGCTCTTGTCCAGTTCTGCCTCGGACTGCACGCCCCGCGCCGCATACAGGCGGGTCAGCAACGGCGGAATATCACCGAGAAACGGCAGCGTGGCAGGCAGTTGACGAGGTTCGATGCGCATGGGGTAACGGAGACTTCTCTTTAATACGTGGGATTAATCAGCTACAGGCGCGGGATCAGCCGCGCTCACCTTGTAGCCATTGCAACTGGACTTCGTGCTGACCACGGTCGTCGGTGACGAAGATCGTCCCTTCGCTGATCATCACGTCCCATTTGATGACGCGGGGCATGTCTTTGGCCAAAGTCTCCAGCACTTCTTGCGGGACGGCGGCGATGTTGACGTTTTTCAGGTTCTTGATCGCCGGGATCACTTTGGTTTCCCAGACGCGCAGGCTGCCGTAGGCGAGCAGGCTGGTGCGCTCGGTGCGGCGCGAGCACCAGGTCAGGCGATCGGCGTCTGGCTGGCCGACTTCGATCCAGTGCAGAACGCGATCGTCCAGGCTCTTTTCCCACAGCGCAGGTTCATCCACGTCTGACAGACCGCGACCAAACGACAACTGCTCGTTGTACCAGAGGGCGTAGGCCAGCAGGCGCACGGTCATGCGCTCTTCGGTTTCCGAAGGGTGACGGGCGATGGTCTGCTTGACGCTCTCGTAGACACTGCGGTCGAGGTCGGTGAGGTTCAGTTCAAATTTGTAGGTAGTGGACGGCTGGGCCATGAACGGGCTTCTTGATACGAGGAAAGGCGGCAAGTCTAACCGATGCGGTAGGCAATCATCGAATTGATGGCGATCAACCTGCGGCGTCTGACAGCCGGCTATGTTAAAACGCTGTATCCGCACAGCCTTGTCCTACAGGATTCAGCATGCCGTTTTCCAACAAGCCGCTCAGCGGTGTGAAAGTCATTGAATTGGGTACGTTGATTGCCGGGCCGTTTGCCTCGCGTATTTGCGGCGAGTTCGGCGCTGAAGTGATCAAGATCGAATCGCCGGACGGCGGTGATCCGCTGCGCAAATGGCGAAAAATGTATGAAGGCACGTCCTTGTGGTGGTTCGTGCAGGCGCGCAACAAGAAGTCGCTGACGCTGAATCTGAAACACCCCGACGGTTTGGCGATCCTGAAAAAACTGCTCAGTGAAGCCGACATTCTCATCGAGAACTTTCGCCCCGGTGTGCTGGAAAAACTCGGCCTGAGTTGGGAAACCCTGCACGCGCTGAACCCGAAACTGGTGATGGTGCGCCTGTCCGGTTTCGGCCAGACCGGGCCAATGAAAGATCAGCCAGGCTTCGGCGCGGTTGGCGAATCCATGGGCGGTTTGCGCTATATCACCGGTTTTGAAGACCGCCCACCGGTGCGCACCGGGATTTCCATCGGCGATTCGATTGCCGCGCTGTGGGGCGTGATCGGCGCACTGATGGCGCTGCGTCATCGCGAAGTCAATGGCGGGCTCGGCCAAGTGGTCGATGTGGCCTTGTACGAAGCGATTTTCGCGATGATGGAAAGCATGGTGCCGGAGTTCGATGTGTTCGGGTTTATCCGCGAACGCACCGGCAACATCATGCCCGGCATCACGCCCTCTTCGATTCACACCAGCGCCGACGGCAAGCACGTGCAGATCGGCGCCAATGGTGATGCGATCTTCAAGCGCTTCATGCTGATCATCGGGCGCGAAGATCTGGCTAATGACCCGATGCTGGCCAGCAACGACGGGCGCGACAGTCGCCGCGACGAGTTGTATGGCGTGATCGATCGTTGGGTCAATTCGCAGCCGCTGCAAACGGTGCTCGATCTGCTCAATCAGGCCGAAGTACCGGTCAGCCGCATTTTCAGCGCCGAAGACATGTTCAGCGACCCGCAATACCTCGCCCGGGAGATGTTCCTGTCCGCCAAGTTGCCGGACGGCAAGGACTTCAAGATGCCGGGTATCGTGCCGAAACTTTCCGAGACACCGGGCAGTTCCGAATGGGTCGGGCCGACGCTGGGTGAACACAATGCGCAAGTGCTCAACGACCTCGGTTACGACGCGCAGCAGATCGCCCGATTGCGCGAAGACGGAGCCATTTAAGCTGAAAAACCTGCATCCCTCAGACGCCAACCGCGCTCACCAATGGTGGACGTGGCGTCTGTTCGGCCTGTTGTTTTTGCTGGCCTCGCCAACGTGGGCGCAGGCGAAGCCAACGTTGATCTGGTTGCTGCGCGATTTACCGCCGATGACGATTTTCGAAGGACCGAAAAAGGGTCAGGGGGTGATCGATCATTTGATGCCGCAACTGATTGCCGGCATGCCGCAATACGAACACAAGATCATGCGCGTCAACCGTGCGCGTGGTTTGCAGATGCTTCACGAAAACCCTTTCGCTTGCGACCCTGCGCTGCTGTGGAACAAAGAGCGCGCGCAATGGGTGGCGTATTCGATTCCGGCGATTCGCGCTGTAGCCAATGGCTTGGTGGTGCGTCAGAAAGATCGCGCGGTACTCGAACCGTATCTGGTGGACGGTGCGGTGGATTTTTCTGCGCTGCTGGCCAGTGGTGAGCGAAAAGTCGGCGTAGTTGCCGAACGCAGTTACGGCGAATACATCGACGGACTGTTGCGCCACGCCCCCAGCGGCGCATTGACCCCGCACTACGGCAATGATGCATTGAGCAATTTGCTGTCGATGCAGCGGCTGAACCGATTACAGGTGGTGCTCGGCTATTGGCCAGAGATCCGCTATCAGGCGAAACAGGCACAAATTCCGGAAGATGAGCTGGAGTTCTATTCGATTCGCGGTACCGAGAAATATCTCTCAGGCTATGTCGCTTGTTCCGACACCACGCAGGGCCGCCAGGCCATCAGCGAAATCAATCAACTGCTGCGCACCCTGCCCCACGAGCATTTGAATCAACTCTACGCGGCGTGGCTGGATCCCGAACGACAAGCGGATTATCTGCAGCAAGCGCGGACATTTTTCGAGCAGCAAGCCGCGCAATAGGCAAACGCCAGACAAAAGAAACCCCGAGAAGTGGGGAGACGACTCGGGGTTAAACGTGGCCTACATAAAGACCAGTAGCAGCAAGCGACAAGCACCGGAGCACAATGCTTGATCCTGCTGTTACTGGGTCTGACTGACAGGGATGCAGGAAGGTTCCCACAAAAAATATTTCATCTTTACAGCGTCGGACGTTTATCCAGCGCTGCGTTGCGCAATGCCGCGATCACACAGGGTTCCAGCCGTCCTTCGGCAATCAGCACGTCACGGTGCAGGCCGTCGACGACATCGGTCAGCAAGCGTTTGTCGCTCAACTGCGCCTGATTGAATTCGCGTTCCACCACAATAGCGCCGTTGCTGTTCTTCAGGGTCACCAGGCATTCGCCATGGCTGCCGCGAGGGGTCAACGTCACTTGATACGGGCTCAGAGCCTCACCGAGCAATAGACTGATACTTTCCATCTCGATCTCCACTCAATAGTCCGAAAACACAGTGCCTGGGGCGTGTTCACAATAAATGACCACCGGCCCGAGAAGAAAGTTCTGCCTGCGATTGCTCCATCCCTGGAGCCTTACCGGTCTATGGAGCATGCACGGCGAAGATGACAGTAAAAATACCCCGCGTTTCAAGCCCCGACAGGCTGATGCAAAGCGCTGAGGTATTGATCAAGCAAACCGCGCATCAACACCGCCGAAACCGGCGTTTGCAGGCGTCCGAGCAGTTGCAGCTCATGCGCGTGCAGCAGCGTTTCAAGGTCGGTCAGCAGGCTCGGCGCCACGTTGCCCAGCAGAATCAATGCGCGTGATTGCTCCTGCCGGGTCAGATGATGGATCAACGCCAGGCCATCGCCGCCCTTGAGTTGCGGATCGCAAATAGCGATATCGATGACGCCGCTTTGCTCCAGCGAACCCAAGGCCGAACCCAGCGACGGCGCGGTCAGTACGTTGTAGATGCCGATGGCGTTGAGCATCTGGTGCAACGCCATCAACTGGAACGGATTGTGTTCAAGGATCAGGACTTTGAGCGAGCGCATAGGCGACCTCTGAAACGGCGGGTGCGGACTCTCACCGCAGACACCGTTCACTCTAGGGCAGCCGTCCTCAGCCTCCCATCGGAAAAGGCCTCAGGGGTTATAGGACTTTTCCCAAACTCAGTGCAGACGTCGGCTCATGTCTGTCCAGCCACCGAGCAGTCCGCGCAGTTTTCCGTCGGCGCTGTAAAACGGCACCGTCCATTGATAGATCTCCCGCGAGCCGTTCTTGAATTGCAGTTGGCGCCGGCAGAATCGCGTCTTGCGCGTCTGCAACTGCGACATGAATTCGTCGTGAAGCATGCGCGACGTGATCTGTGGCAGCGCATCAACCTCCATCAGCGAGCGTCCCTGAACCTGATCGAAACGAATGTCGAGCGCCTCCTCATAACTGCGATTGCACATGATCAAGCGGCCCAGCAGGTCGCGGACGAACACCGGATCGGGCATTGAATTGATCAACGCATGCTGAAACGCCAACTGGTCGCCGAGATCTTTTTCAGCTTCAGTGCGTTGCCTGATCGCCGCGCGTAATCGCCGATTCCAGACCAGCGACAACAGACCGAACGTGCCAATCACGGCCATCGCCCAACAGCCCCAACTGGCGATGCGCTGCCACACCGAGGGCACCCGCAACGGGGAAACACCGTCGAGCCATTTGAGCCGAATCGCGCGCAACTCCTCCGGCGGAAAAGCCTCAAGCGCCTTGTTGAGGATGCTCAACAACTCCGGCTGGCCCTTGCGCACCGCCAAGTGATCTGCCTCCCATTTTCCTTCGAGCAAATCGCCGACCCTGAGCAATCCGGAAGGAAACAGCTGCGCGCCAATCTCGTTTTCAATCGTGGCATAAGCCTCACCGCTTTCGACCAACGCCCGTGCTTCGGCATAGGTTTTCACCGAGCGGATCTCAATGGCCGGATAGTCGCGGCGGATGATGCCTTCCAGCGCGTGCCGGGCTGGCAGCACCAGTACACGTTTGGCCAACTGCTCCAGCGACTGCACCTGTGGTTCGCCAACACGCCCGACAAACACCCAGCCCGCACCGCCAAAGGCATGGCTGAAATCGAGGAACACTTTGCGCTCATCGCTCATCGCCAGCGTGGTGCTGATGTCCGCTTCACCGCGCTCCAGCCGTTCGAGCAGGTGGTCGGTGGAGAAAGACTCTTGATGCACAAACTGCAAACCGGTCATCGCGCTGATACGCTTGAGCACATCACTGTTCAGGCCGTTCCAGTGCGCATGTTCATCCTGGAACAGGTACAGCGGATACTGCACGGACGCGACGATGACCCGCGGATTGTCGCGGATCCATTGCTGCTCTTCTGCGTTCAGTTTAATGGGCTGAACCTTGCTGACGTCAGCGTCATGCTGCATCAGTTGCGCCGCTACCCCCCAGCGCATGAACCCCAGCATTACCAATAAAAACAGCCAGCACAGGGCCGGCTTCAAATCTCTGGAAAACCACATTGCCACTTCCTTCGTGATCAACTCACCCGTCCTTCGTGGGTGAAAACCCGAGCAGTGTGGCAGCAGAAACAAAAAAGCCCGTCAGGAGACGGGCTTCAAAATGTGACAGCTTTTACGGCTTACAGCGGCTTGCCGCGGTTGCCATGCTGGCTGACAAAGGCTTGCACGGCTTTCAGCTCGTTTGGCAGAACGGTGCAGCGCTCATTTCGCTCAAACAAATCAGAAAGATGTGCAGGTAGTTCGAGCGCTTTTCCTACACCGGCTTTCTCTACGGCTTCAGGGAATTTCACCGGGTGAGCGGTGCCCAGGATGACCATCGGGATATCCAGGCTGCGACGGCATTCACGCGCAGCTTTAACACCGATGGCGGTGTGCGGATCCAGCACTTCGCCAGTCTGCTCGTAGACTTCAGCGATGGTTTCGCAAGTCTGTGCGTCATCTACAGCCAGCGAATCGAACAGCTTGCGCGCTTCGGTCCAGCGTTCTTGCTCGACGCTGAAACCGCCGCCCTGCTTGAACGAATCCATCAGGCCAGCAATCGCTGCACCGTTGCGACCGTGCAGGTCGAACAGCAGGCGTTCGAAGTTCGACGAGACCATGATGTCCATCGACGGCGACAGCGTGGCGTGCAGGGTGTCCTTGACGTACTGATTGCCGCTC
>NZ_JBIVJB010000049.1:0-414 GCF_044750025.1 Pseudomonas sp. NPDC088885
AATAACAACGGCAAACTGTTCGTCGGTTCGATCGTTTACTTTCTGACCGACGACGTTGAACTGCGTCTGGGCTACGACTAAGTGCACAACGTGCGTTCCGACGACGGCAAGAACGTTAAAGGCGCTAACACCGCTCTGGACGCTCTGTACCACTTCAACAACCCAGGCGACATGCTGCGTCCATACGTCTCGGCCGGTTTCTCCGACCAGAGCATCGACCAGAACGGTTCGAACAGCCGTGACCGTTCGACCTTCGCTAACGTTGGTGGCGGCGCCAAGCTGTACTTCACTGACAACTTCTACGCCCGTGCTGGCGTTGAAGCTCAGTACAACATCGACAAAGGCGACACCGAGTGGGCTCCAAGCGTCGGTATCGGTGTGAACTTCGGTGGCGGCTCCAAGCCTGCTGCTGCT
>NZ_JBIVJB010000049.1:424-14422 GCF_044750025.1 Pseudomonas sp. NPDC088885
AGCGACAACGATGGCGTTTGCGACAACGTTGACAAGTGCCCGGACACCCCAGCCAACGTAACTGTTGACGCTGACGGCTGCCCAGCAGTTGCTGAAGTTGTTCGTGTTGAGCTGGACGTTAAGTTCGATTTCGACAAATCTGTTGTTAAAACCAACAGCTACGGCGACATCAAGAACCTGGCTGACTTCATGAAGCAGTACCCATCCACCACCACTACTGTTGAAGGTCACACTGACTCCGTCGGTCCTGACGCTTACAACCAGAAACTGTCCGAGCGTCGTGCAAACGCCGTTAAGCAAGTTCTGACCAACCAATACGGTGTTGAATCGTCCCGCGTTCAGTCTGTTGGCTACGGCGAATCCCGCCCAGTTGCTGACAACAAAACTGACGCTGGCCGCGCTGTAAACCGTCGCGTAGAAGCGCAGGTTGAAGCTCAAGCTAAGTAATTAGCTGCCGCTCTGAGGAAAGCCCGGCTTAGGCCGGGCTTTTCTTTGTCTGCGATTTGAGTTTCTGGCTTTAAAGATCGCAGCCTTCGGCAGCTCCTACAGGGCGCATGCAGGCTCAATGTAGGAGCTGCCGCAGGCTGCGATCTTTTGATTCTCTGCGAAACCAGCCACTGCGCCGATGACCAGTATCGCAGGGCTCTTCAATTGAAATCTGTAGGCCGCTTCGCTCATTGCCGTCAGAACACTCCGGCATTCACGTTGATGAGGCAGTGAAGCGTTTTCGATCATCGCCACCGGCGTATCCGCTGCCATTCCTCCGGCCAATAGCTGATCACGAATCTCGTCGAGCTTGGCCACGCCCATGTACACCACCAGTGTCGTGCCGCCCTGCGCCAGCGCCTGCCAGTTCAACTCGCTGTCATCTTGCGTGTGCGCCGTCACCAGCGTTACCCCACGCGCGACACCGCGCAGCGTCAGCGGGATGTCGCACTGAGTCGCACCGGCCAGCCCGGCGGTGATGCCGTTAACCAATTCCACCTCAACACCACGCTCACGCAGCCACTGCGCCTCTTCGCCGCCACGGCCGAAAATGCACGGATCGCCGCCCTTGAGCCGCACCACGCATTTGCCGTGACGGGCATAGCGCAGCATCAAGCGATGGATAAAGGCCTGCGGCGTAGAACGGCAGCCGCCGCGTTTCCCCACGGCGATAATCCGCGCGTCCGGGCAGTGTTCCAGCACCGCGTCATTGACCAGATCATCGATCAGCACCACATCGGCTTCGCGTAACGCGCGCACGGCTTTGAGGGTCAGCAATTCAGGATCGCCGGGGCCAGCGCCCACCAGCCAGACTTTTGCATTCATGGAATCTTTCCTCATCAGATGACCGCGACCGGCTGCACATTGGCAGCCAGCAGACGTTTTATTTCCGGGACGCAGGAACCGCATTGCGTGCCGCACCCCAGTTGATTTTTCAAACTTTGCAGATCGAGACCTTGGCGAATGCCGGTGCACACTGCGTCGAGGCTGACGTTTTTGCAGTTACACACCGTTTTCGCCGTCATCATTGGTGCTCCGGCATTACCCGGTGGCGCACTCATCGGCGCCAGCAGCCAGCGACGCAGTTGCTCGTCGGCGCGGCCCTCCAGCCACAGGCCTTGCAGCCAATGCTGTGCGAGGGTTTCGCCGGCCAGACGAATTGCGGTGATCCGGCCGTTCTCGATACGCACGCGTTTGCCAATCGCGCGGCGAGGGTCGTCATAGGCCAGCACCGGGCCATCGATCAGCGACAGGCAGCGGTCGATTTCACCCAGCAACTGTGGATCCGGTGCTTCGCTGCTGGCAGCGCGTATCAGCAACGCCGATCGTTCACGTCCGACAAGGCTGAGACTCACGTAGGAAAACGCCTCACAGAGTGGTCGTAGCGTCTCGAAATGCTGTTGAACATTGCCTTCGATGAGTGCGAACAGTTGCCACGGCAGATTCACCGCTTCCAGGCGCACGCCGCTGTGTTTCAGTTCCGGTTGTTTCGACAAAGGATCGAACGCCGGCAAGGTCAGGCTGTTGACGCCGCCCTTGAGAAAACGATCGCCCCAGTGCATCGGCAGAAAGGCCTGGCCCGGACGCACACTGTCATCGCTGCCAACCGCGACGATCACCGCGCCACGTCGGCTTTTCAGATTGACCAGATCACCCGGCTGCAAGCGATGCCGACGCAATTCGTCGGGGTGCAAACTCAACACCGCTTCGCTGACATGACCGAACAACTGCGCTGCCGTGCCGGTACGGCTCATGCCGTGCCACTGATCGCGCAGGCGTCCGGTGATCAGCGTCAGCGGGAAACGTGCATCTCGTTGTTCCTTGGCGGCGCGATACGGGTCGGCGATGAACTGCGCTCGACCATTTGCCGTAGGAAAAATACCGTCGACGTACAGCCGCGCCGTGCCTTGCTGCGCGCCTGTGGGGAAGGGCCATTGTTGCGGGCCGATCTGGTCGATCAAGGCATGGCTGATTCCGGATAAATCCAGATCGCGGCCACGGGTCAGCCCTTTGAACTCATCGAACAACTGCGCAGGCTGATCGAAAGAAAACAGGCTCGGCGATTTCGGGCGCAGACGTATCTCCAGACGCTGTGCGAAATCCACCGTAATCGCCCAGTCCGGTCGTGCTTCACCGGGTGGGAGAATGGCTTTGCGTACGTGGGAAATGCGCCGTTCGGAGTTGGTGACCGAACCTTCCTTCTCGCCCCAACTGGCGGCCGGCAACAGCAGGTCGGCGAAAGCCGCCGTCTCGGTGGTGCGAAAAGCTTCTTGCAACACCACAAATGGGCATGCCTCAAGCGCTGCACGCACCGAGCTTTGATCGGGCATGGATTGCGCAGGGTTGGTACAAGCGATCCACAACGCTTTGATCTTGCCGTTGCGCACCTGCTCGAATAGTTCGATAGCGCTGAGGCCGGTGCTGTCTGGCAATTGATCCACGCCCCAGTAAGCCGCCACTTCGGCGCGGTGCTCAGGGTTGGCGGCATCACGATGGCCCGGCAACAGATTGGACAGGCTGCCGGTTTCCCTTCCGCCCATGGCATTCGGCTGACCGGTCAGAGAGAAAGGCCCTGCACCCGGACGGCCGATTTGTCCGGTTGCCAAGTGCAGATTGATCAGTGCGCTGTTCTTCGCGCTGCCGGCGGTGGACTGGTTCAAACCCATGCACCATAACGACAGAAAACTCGGCGACGTGCCGACCCATTCCGCGCATTGCTGCAATTGCTCGACACCGATCCCGCACAGTTGCGAAACCATTTGCGGGGTGTAATCGCGCACCAGACTTTTCAGTTCGGCCAGGCCATCGGTGTGTGCCTTGATGAAGTCGCGGTCGATCCAGTCTTCCCACAACAACAGGTGCAAAATCCCATGGAATAAAGCGACATCGGTGCCCGGCAGAATCGCCAGGTGCAGATCCGCGAGGTCGCAGGTGTCGGTGCGCCGTGGATCGATGACGATGACTTTCATCTGTGGACGCAGGGATTTCGCCTCTTCCAGACGACGGAAAAGTACCGGATGGGCGTAGGCCATGTTGCTGCCGACGATCATCACGCAATCGCTAAGCTCCAGATCCTCATAACTGCACGGCGGCGCATCGGCGCCGAGGCTGCGCTTGTAGCCGACCACTGCCGAAGACATGCACAGTCGCGAATTGCTGTCGATGTTGTTGGTGCCGACCAAGGCCCGCGCCAGTTTGTTGAAGGCGTAGTAATCCTCGGTGAGCAATTGCCCAGAGATGTAAAACGCGACACTGTCCGGGCCGTGTTCGGCGATGGTCTCGGCAAAGACATTGGCAGCGTGTTCCAGCGCCGTGTCCCAACCGGTGCGGCTGCGCGCCAGACTTTTGCCCAGGCGTAATTCTGGATACAGGGCACGGGCCGCGAGGTCGCCGGTGAGGTGCAGCGTTGAGCCTTTGCTGCACAGTTTGCCGAAGTTGGCCGGATGCGCCGGATCGCCGCTGACGCCGAGGATGCGCTCGCCGTCATGCTCGATCAGCACGCCGCAGCCGACCCCGCAATAACAGCAGGTCGAGGCGGTCGTCTGGCGGCTCATCAGATGGCGTCCCGCAGAGCCAACTGCACACGACCGTTCTCGACCCGCGCCGGGTGATGGTGCGCGCAGCCGATGTCCGGCGCCTGAGCTTCGCCGGATTCAAGGTCGATCTGCCAGTTGTGCAGCGGGCAGGCGACGCGTTTGCCGTAGATCAGGCCTTGCGAGAGTGGTCCGCCCTTGTGCGGGCAGCGGTCGTCGAGGGCGAAAACTTCGTCGTCGCTTGTGCGAAAAATCGCGATGTCACCTTTCGGCCCGGCAATGATCCGCGAACCGAGGGCGTTGATTTCTTCAAGGGCACAGATATCGAGCCAGTTCATGCTGGCACCTCCAGATTTTTCACCGGGATCACGTCGAATTCTTTCTTCAATTGCGGCTGGGCCAAACGTTCTTTCCACGGATCCTGTTCGAACGACAGGGAGAATTGCAGGCGCTCGTTCAGGGCTTTGCGGCGTTCCGGGTCTTCCAGCACAGCTTTCTTGATGTGCTCCATGCCGACCCGTTGCAGGTAGTGCACGGTGCGTTCGAGGTAGAAGGCTTCTTCGCGATACAACTGCAGGAAGGCACCGTTGTATTCGCGGACTTCTTCGGCGGTTTTCAGCTTGACGAAGAATTCGGCGACCTCGGTTTTGATCCCGCCGTTGCCACCGATGTACATCTCCCATCCGGAATCCACGCCGATAATTCCTACGTCCTTGATCCCCGCTTCCGAGCAGTTGCGTGGGCATCCGGAGACAGCCAGTTTCACTTTGTGCGGCGACCACATGTTGAACAGGTCGTGCTCAAGCTCGATGCCCAACTGTGTCGAGTTTTGTGTGCCGAAACGGCAAAACTCACTGCCGACGCAGGTCTTCACCGTGCGAATGGATTTGCCGTAAGCGTGGCCGGACGGCATGTCGAGATCCTTCCAGACACCGGGCAAGTCCTGCTTTTTGATGCCGAGCAAATCGATGCGCTGCCCGCCGGTGACCTTGACCATCGGCACGTTGTATTTGTCGGCGACGTCGGCTATCCGCCGCAATTCCGAAGGATTGGTCACGCCGCCCCACATCCGTGGCACCACCGAATAGGTGCCGTCCTTCTGGATGTTGGCGTGGGCGCGTTCGTTGATCAGACGCGATTGCGGGTCGTCCTTGGCTTCGCCGGGCCAGGTGGAAATCAGGTAATAGTTGAGCGCCGGGCGGCAGGTCGCGCAGCCGTTCGGCGTGCGCCAGTTGAGGTAATTCATGGTGCCGGCGATGGTCAGCAGGTGTTGCTCGCGAATGGCCTGGCGGATCTGTCCGTGGTTGAGGTCGCTGCAACCGCAGATGGCTTTTTCGCTTTTCGGTTTGACGTCGGCCGCGCCGCCTACGGTGTTGATCAGGATCTGCTCGACCAGCCCGGCGCAGGAGCCGCAGGAGCTGGCGGCTTTGGTGTGTTTCTTCACCTCATCGACGCTGAACAGGCCGTGTTCCTGAATGGCTTTGACGATGGTGCCTTTGCACACGCCGTTGCAGCCGCAGACTTCGGCGGTGTCGGCCATGACCATGGCTTTGTCCTGGCCCTGATGTCCTACATCGCCTAACGCATTTTCGCCAAACATCAGGTGATCGCGGATCTCGCCGATGGCGTGATTCTCACGAATCTGTCGGAAATACCAACCGCCATCTGCCGTATCGCCGTACAGACACGCGCCGACCAGCACGTCATCCTTGATCACCAGTTTTTTGTACACGCCGCCGATCGGGTCGGAGAGGGTGATGGTTTCCGTGCCTTCGCCACCCATGAAGTCGCCGGCGGAAAACAGGTCGATGCCGGTGACTTTCAATTTGGTCGAAGTCACCGAGCCCTGATAACGGGCGAACCCCAGTTGTGCGAGGTGGTTGGCGCAGACCTTGGCCTGTTCGAACAGGGGTGCAACCAGGCCGTAAGCGATGCCGCGATGGCTGGCGCACTCGCCGATCGCGTAGATGCGCGGGTCGTAGGTTTGCAGGGTGTCGTTGACCAGGATCCCGCGATTGCACGGGATGCCGGCCTTTTCCGCGAGTTCGGTGTTGGGACGAATGCCCGCAGCCATCACCACCAGATCGGCGGGGATGATGTCGCCGTTCTTGAATTGCACCGAGCCGACCCGACCATTGCCCGCGTCGTGCAGGGCTTGGGTTTGTTCGCACAGACGGAAATGCAGGCCACGGGATTCGAGGGCGCTTTGCAGTAACTGGCCACTGGTTTTGTCCAGTTGCCGTTCAAGCAGCCACTCACCGATGTGCACCACGGTGACGTGCATGCCGCGCAGCATCAGGCCGTTGGCGGCTTCGAGACCGAGCAGGCCGCCACCGATGACGACCGCGTGTTTGTGGGTTTTTGCCGTGTTGATCATCGCCTGGGTATCGGCGATGTCGCGGTAACCGATCACGCCGTGCAGGGTGTTGCCCGGGATCGGCAAAATGAACGGCGTCGAACCGGTGGCGATCAGCAGACGATCGTATTCGGCCTCGGTGCCGTCGTCGGCGATCACTCGGCGTTTGACCCGGTCGATCTCCACCACTTTGCGGTTGAGCAGCAACTTGATGTGGTTTTCCAGGTACCAGTCGAGGTCGTTGAGGACGATCTCTTCGAAGGTCTGCTCACCGGCCAGCACCGGCGAGAGCAGGATGCGGTTGTAGTTGGTGTGCGGTTCGGCGCCGAAGACGGTGATGTCGTACAGCTCGTTGCTCAGTTTGAGCAGCTCTTCGAGGGTACGAACCCCGGCCATGCCATTGCCGATCATCACCAGTTTGAGTTTTTTCATCAGGTTCTCCGGGGAGCTGCGGCTGGCCTCTTGTGGGCAGTCAGGCCGTGCTCGAGAAATTTTGCGCAAACAAAAAAAGGCGTCCCGCTAGTTGCCTAGCGAGGACGCCTTTGTCCTGGTCCCGTTCTCTCGGGAAGCGCAGCCTTCGTCGTTGAAGGTTGGGCTTTATGTGTGTTGGGTGGGGTAATGCAGTGGTTGTGCCAAGTGGCGGTGGGGGCGGGTTTATTGGGGGTGACGGATTTTGAGGGTGGATTTTTTGCACTGATTCGAAGCAGGTTGCTCGTTCGTGGGGCGCTCAGGCGGGTGGATTTTTGGTGATTGGGCTGACGTCATCGCGAGCAGGCTCACTCCTACAGGGGAACGCATTTCAAATTGTAGGAGTGAGCCTGCTCGCGATGGCCGCGACGCGGTGTCAGTGATGAAACAACAAAACCAGTAACACCAGATTCCCGAGCAATGCCAGCAACGCCATCGTCCGCCACACCTTCAACGGCTCACGCTCCAGCAACGGCCGAGGCCGCACGCTCAAACTGCGCCGCTCGCCCTGTTCCAACACCAACAACCATTCTTCCGCTGTTTCGAAGCGTTGCTGCGGATCAGCCGCCACGCCGCGCTCCAGACTCTGCGCCAGCCATTCCGGTAGATCCGGTCGATAACGCCCGGCACTCACCGCCAGTCCAAATCGCGGCCGCTGAAACGCTTCGATCTCGCCATAAGGAAAATGCCCCGTAAGCAGGAAATACAGGGTCACGCCCACCGCGTACAAGTCCTGCTGCGCACTCGGCGGATCACCGCGAAAGCCTTCCGGGGCGATATAACTCGGCGTCCCCGGCAACGTCGACGGTGCGTCTTCGGACAGTCCCGGGCAATACGCCAGGCCAAAATCCAGCAGCCGCAGCTCACCGTCATCCCCCCAATGCAAATTCTCCGGTTTGATGTCCCGATGCAGAATCTGCCGCCGATGCAGCAGCCCGACTGCACGCAGCAGGCGTTCGGCAATGTCTTGCCACTGCGCCAACGGTAACGCCCCGTTTTTTTGAAAAACCTGCGCCAGCGTCTTGCCGGAATATTCCCGCATTACGTAGTACAAATGCTGACGCTGATTGCACGCATGGACTTCAGGAAAATGCCGTCCGGCCACACGTTTCAGAAACCATTCCTCGGACAACAGCGCTTGCCCGGCACAGGAATCATCAGCGGAACGTGTGGGCAGGGTTTTCAACAGCCACGTTTGACCTTGGCTATCCAGCGCGCGATACAGCGACGATTGCTGGCTCTGCGCGACGATGCCTTGCACCTGCCAGCCTTCAAACAACTGGCCAGGTTTCAGCGGCGGCGGCAGTGGCCATTGCTGCAAATGCATCAGTGCATCGCCAAAACTCGCCTCGCCAACCGCATCGACCCGCACCAGCAAAGCGCTGGCGTTGTCTTGACTGCCGGCCAGATGCGCGGCGTTGACCAATGTTTGCGCCGCGCTGTGCAGATCCGGCTGATCACGCAGGATCGCCGCAATCGCGGTATCGCCCAGGGTTGACCAGACGCCATCACTGAGCAGTAAAAAGCTTTCGCCGTCACGCAATTCACCGTCGAGAAAGTCCAGCACCAAATGTTGATCCAGCCCGAGCGCACGCTTGAGCACATGCTGCATGCCCGGCTGCTCCCAGACGTGATCTTCGCTGATGCGCTGCAACGTGTCGGCGTGCCAGCGATACACCCGGCAATCTCCTACGTGGGCCAAGGTAAAGCGCCGACCGCGCATGACCAAAGCACTGACAGTGGTGAGTAACGGCTGCCCACCGCCATTGGCCTGCAACCAGCGATTTTGTGCGAGCAGCAAGCGGTCGAGGGCCTGCGCCACGCTCCAGGTTTCCGGGGTGGCGTAATAGTCGAGCGCCAAGGCCTGCAAGGTCGAGCGCGCGGCGAGGCCGCCATCGGCGCATTGGCTGACGCCGTCGGCGATGGCGAACAGGTAACCCTTGCTCGCCGCCAGTGCCGGGGCCGGCGTGACCAGGCGCACAGCGTCCTGATTCTCCGTGCGCGGCCCGGTGGCGCTGGCTTCGGCGAAACTCAGTTGCAAGGCCATCGACGCCTCAGACCCGCGCCGCCGTCACCGCTGCCGAACCCCATGTGGTCCTCCAGCGACGCTTGACACCGTGCAGGCCAAACCACGCCAGCACGCCAAGGCTGGCGAACAACCACAGCGCCAGTTGATAGCTGCCGGTGCTCTGCTTGATCGCACCCATGCCCGCCGCCAAGGCGAAACCGCCAATACCGCCGGCCATGCCGATCAGCCCGGTCATTACGCCGATTTCCAGACGAAAACGCTGCGGCACCAGTTGGAAAACCGCACCGTTGCCTGCCCCCAAACCGAGCATGGTGCAGACGAAAAGGGCCAGCGCCGCGTAGGAACTTGGCAGGTTGAACCCGACGGCAGCGATGCAGATGGCGGCGACGGTGTACATCGCCAGCAAGGTGCGGATGCCACCGAAACGGTCAGCCAGCGCGCCACCCAATGGGCGCATCAAACTGCCGCCGAACACGCAAGCGGCGGTGTAGTAACCGGCGGTCACCGGGCTCAAACCGTATTGATCGTTGAAATAGCCGGGCAGGGCGCTGGCCAAGCCGATAAAGCCGCCGAAGGTGACGCTGTAGAAGAACATGAACCACCAACTGTCGCGGTCGCCGAGGGCTTTGAAGTAGTCGGTCATGGCTTTGGCTTTTGGCCGTTCCGGCGCGTTTTTCGCCAGCCAGGCGAACAGCACCAGCGTCAGTATCAGCGGGATCAAGGCGAAGCCGAAAACATTGCTCCAGCCGTAAGCGGCGGCGAGCACCGGGGCGAGCAGCGCGGCGAACACGGTGCCGGAGTTGCCCGCGCCAGCGATGCCCATGGCTTTGCCCTGATGCTGCGGCGGATACCATTGCGAGGCCAGCGGCAGGGCGACGGCAAACGAAGCGCCGGCCATGCCGAGGAACAGGCCGAGGATCAGCGCTTGTTCGTAACTGTGGATGCCGATTTTCCAGGCGCCGAACAAGGCGCAGATGACGATGACCTGGCCGATCAGCCCGGCGGTTTTCGGCGACAGTCGATCGGCGAGCATGCCCATGATGAAGCGCAGAACGGCACCAGCAAGGATCGGCGTGGCGACGACGAGGCCGCGTTGTTGTGTGGTCAGGTGCAGGTCGGCGGCGATCTGCACCGCCAAAGGGCCGAGCAGATACCAGACCATGAAACTCAGGTCGAAATAGAGGAAGGCCGCGAACAATGTCGGGGTGTGGCCGGATTTCCAGAAGCTTGAATTCATCGCGCACCTCAGCTGAAAAGAGTCTCGAAAGGAGTCATGCAACAGCAGGTGGGGCGCCGCACGGCCGCACCACCGGCCCCGGTCTGTGGGGCCAAAACGCAAAAACGCCGCTACCTGCTGCGCCGGGTGGGGCGAACGGGTGAGCGACGTCTTTGTCGTGGGTGGGGCAACCGCCGTTGGTTACCTGAGGGAATGCTTAGCTAGATTTGTGCCAACAGCGGGAAATCAAAAGCCCCTCACCCTAGCCCTCTCCCGGAGGGAGAGGGGACTGACCGAGGTGTCTGGCGTCAACCGTCGACCTGACAAACCGAGTCGATTATGGATTCACAGCAGAAATCGCAGGTCGGCGTAAATCGCGAGCATCCCCCAATCAGTCCCCTCTCCCTCCGGGAGAGGGCTAGGGTGAGGGGCTTTTCAGCGGTGAAAACACCTCAACCCAACAACTCACTCATGGCAATAATCTGCTCCGCCACTTGAATCAGCTTCTGCTGCCGGCTCATCGCCTGGCGCCGCATCAGCGTGTACGCCTCTTCCTCATTGCAGTCCTTCATCTTCATCAACAAGCCCTTGGCCAGCTCGATACGCTTGCGCTCCGCCAGTTGCTGATCGCGCGCCTGCAACTGCGCACGCAACGCCTGATCACTCTCAAATCTTGCCATTGCCACATCGAGAATCGGCTGCAACCGCTGGGCGTGAATGCCTTCGACGATGTAGGCACTGACCCCGGATTTGATCGCCTGACGCATCACCCCCGGATCATGCTCGTCGGTAAACATCACGATCGGCCGTGGCTGGTCGCGGCTGACCAGCACCACTTGTTCCATAACATCGCGGCTCGGTGACTCGGTATCGATCAGGATCACGTCCGGGCGCACCGTTTCGACGCGCGCGGGCAGGTCGATGGTCAGGCCGGATTCGTCGATGACTTCAAAACCGGCTTCGGTCAGCGCCGCTTTCAGACGCCCGACTTTTTTCGCGGTGTCGTTGATCAGCAGAATGCGCAACATGTTCGCGTCTCCTGTCAGCGACGGGCGAGAAGGGCTGAGTCGTCGCTCATGGCGTGCAGTTTGAAGCTGCGCGCATAAGCGGCCGGGTCGCTGCCGTCCCAGATTTTGCCGTCGAGCAACTGGCTGCTGCGCATGTCGGTGCCCCACGCGGCGACGCCGACTGCGGTGGCAGCGTCGCGATACAGATCGAGCTGCTGAACCTGACGGGCGACGGCGAGGTAATCCGGATCCTCGCGCAGCAAACCCCAACGACGGAACTGGGTCATGAACCACATGCCGTCGGACAAGTACGGCAAATTCACCTCGCCATGGCCGTGGAAACGCAGCGCATGAGGATCCTGCCAGCGGTTGCCGAGGCCATCGGCGTAATCACCGAGAAAACGCGGTTCGATGCACGCCACTGGCGCGTCGAGATATTCCGGCGCGCTGAGCAACTGCGCGGTGCTGCGGCGGTTTTCCGGGCTCTCTTCAATGAAACGGCTGGCTTCAAGTATCGCCATCACCAACGCGCGTGCGGTGTTCGGGTATTGCTCGACGAATTCGCGGGTGCAGCCGAGGACTTTTTCCGGGTGATCGGGCCAGATGGTCTGGCTGGTGGCGAGGGTGAAGCCGAGATCCTGCTGTACCGCGCTGGCGGCCCACGGTTCGCCGACGCAAAAACCGTCGATGCGCCCGGCCTGCAAGTGCGCGACCATTTGCGGCGGCGGCACCACCACGCTGTCGACATCCTGCAGCGGATGAATGCCCTGACTCGCCAGCCAGTAATAAAGCCACATCGCGTGGGTGCCGGTGGGGAAGGTCTGGGCGAAGGTGAGTTTTGCGCGGCTTTGGTGCACGTGGCGATCCAGCGCGTCAGGACTGGTCACGCCGAGGTTCTGCAAACCGTGCGAAAGATTCAGACTCTGACCGTTCTGATTGAGGCCCATCAACACGGCCATGTCGGTCGGCGCGACACCGCCGATGCCCAGGTGCACCGCGTAAATCAGCCCGTACAAACTGTGCGCGGCGTCGAGTTCGCCGCTGACCAGTTTGTCGCGCAATCCTGCCCAGGAGGTCTGGCGCTTGAGGTTCAGGGTCAATCCGTAAGGCTGAGCAAAGCCTTGCGTGGCCGCGACCACCACCGAGGCGCAATCGCTCAGGGCCATGAAGCCGAGGTTGATTGCACTCTTTTCCGGAGCATCGCTGCCGTTGACCCAGGCCAGCGGCCCTACCGAAGGTTCATTCATCCAACGCTACCTCGAAAAAAAACGCCGCCGCGGACTTTGCGCAGGCAAAACCCGGGACGACGCCATTGTCCTTGCCCGCACGCCGCCATTGGCCTGCAAGCTGATAACGATGCCGGTGCAAGGCATATGCCACTCGCCGCGATTTGCGCGTGCGCCTCGCGCGGTGGGGCGATGCCCGGCTATAATCGCCGCCTCTTTTCGCCGCCCGAGTCAAAGCCGCCCATGTACACCCTGGCCCGTCAGATGTTGTTCAAACTTTCCCCGGAAACCTCCCACGATCTGTCGCTGGATCTGATCGGCGCGGGCGGACGTTTGGGCCTCAACGGCTTGCTGTGCAAGGCGCCGGCAAAAGTCCCGGTGACCGTCATGGGCCTGGAATTCCCCAACCCGGTGGGTTTGGCGGCCGGTCTGGACAAGAACGGCGCAGCCATCGATGGCTTCGCGCAACTGGGTTTCGGTTTTGTCGAAATCGGCACCGTGACCCCGCGTCCACAGCCGGGCAACCCGAAACCTCGGATTTTCCGTCTGCCGGAAGCCGAGGCGATCATCAATCGCATGGGTTTCAACAACCTCGGTGTCGATAACCTGCTGGCGCGCGTGGCGGCGGCGAAATACAAGGGCGTGCTGGGCATCAACATCGGCAAGAATTTCGACACGCCGGTTGAGCGTGCGGTCGATGATTACCTGATCTGCCTGGACAAGGTCTACGCCCACGCCAGCTACGTGACCGTCAACGTCAGTTCGCCGAATACCCCGGGCCTGCGCAGCTTGCAGTTTGGTAATTCGCTCAAGCAATTGTTGGCCGATCTGGCCACGCGCCGTGCCGAACTGGCGTTGCGTCATGGCAAGCATGTGCCGCTGGCGATCAAGATCGCGCCGGACATGACCGACGAAGAAACCGCGCAGGTGGCGCAGGCGCTGATCGACACCGGGATGGACGCGGTGATCGCGACCAATACCACCCTGAGCCGTGTTGGCGTTGAAGGCATGGAACATGGCGACGAGGCGGGCGGTTTGTCTGGCGCTCCGGTGCGTGAGAAGAGCACCAATACGGTGAAAGTGCTGGCGGGTGAGTTGGCTGGGCGGTTGCCGATTATTGCTGCTGGCGGGATTACTGAAGGCAAGCATGCGGCGGAGAAGATTCTCGCGGGTGCGAGCCTGGTGCAGATTTACTCGGGCTTCATCTATAAGGGCCCGGCGCTGATCCGTGAATCCGTAGACGCAATCGCCGCCCTGCGCAAATAACTGTGAGGGGCTTTTGTGGTGAGGGAGCTTTTGTGGCGAGGGGATTTATCCCCGTTCGGCTGCGCAGCAGTCGTGAAGTCAGAACCCTCAATTGACCTGACACACCGAGGCGGATGGTTTTGGGGCTGCTTCGCTGCCCAACGGGGATAAATCCCCTCGCCACAGTGATCTGTGTATCGGCATTCTGTGACAGGCATAAAAAAGGGCTCCTCGAAGGAGCCCCTGGGCCGTAGCCCGCCGTCCGGGAAGGACGTGCATGGTAAGTCGTTACAAATTCAGATTGTCGTGTCGGAATTAATGCCCTGTGTCAGCCGACGGCGTGAAGTTCGTTGAGTCTGTGGATTCCCGCAGTGCCGGTCATACCGTCCCAGTTGTCGCCGCGTCCTTCTCGCCAGCCGTTAATCCAGGCTT
>NZ_JBIVJB010000049.1:14432-35503 GCF_044750025.1 Pseudomonas sp. NPDC088885
CACGGGATTTGCCACCAACGCCATATTGATATCCGCGCAAAAATGCTCTTTCCAACGGATCACGCTTAAGTCTTCTCATAGGGTGTTGCCCTCACTTGTTGACTGTTTGTGTCGCGTCGACCTCAATCGAGGTCTGGCAGAAAAAACTCTGCCGTGGTGCGGCTCGCTGCCGGCGTGGCGAGCCAAGGTGTTGACGCCGTTGCGACGTCAACCTGTGGTCAGTTCTAACCAATGAGTCACAGCGATGGAATGACCGTTTTGTCATAAGGACGTAACGAAAAGGGTGCTATAGCGATAAGTAACCGCGTATTTATTGAACGTTTATTGAGCAAACCCCGGTATGATCGGCCCCGCGCTGGATGATGGGCTTAATTCTTTAGTGAGAATGACCAACGTTTGCGCTGGGATACTATTCGACGAAGGGTCGCTTTAAGACTTTTTGTTACTCCAACTTTTTTATCTGTCCTTGCATCTAAGCTCTTTTAACCCGAGCAGCGGGGATGGAACGGCACACCTTCGTGCCACGCGGGCGTTCTTTTAGAAAAGCGCCTGATTGAAAACCGGATCGGCAATGCGTTGCCGATTCACTAGCCAAAGGCTTTGTAAATACCATGTCCGACAGTTTCGAACTCTTCCTCACTTGCCCTAAAGGCCTTGAAGGCCTGCTCATCGAGGAAGCCGTCGGGCTTGGCCTTGAAGAAGCGCGCGAGCACACCTCCGCCGTGCGTGGCATGGCGACCATGGAAACCGCTTATCGCCTGTGCCTCTGGTCGCGTCTGGCCAACCGCGTGTTGCTGGTGCTCAAACGCTTCCCGATGAAGGACGCCGAAGACCTGTACCACGGCGTCCTCGACGTCGAGTGGCAGGATCACATGCTCAGCGACGGCACTCTGGCTGTTGAATTCAGCGGCCACGGCTCGGGCATCGACAACACCCAC
Organism: Pseudomonas sp. NPDC088885; assembly: GCF_044750025.1. Classification (NCBI taxonomy): domain Bacteria; kingdom Pseudomonadati; phylum Pseudomonadota; class Gammaproteobacteria; order Pseudomonadales; family Pseudomonadaceae; genus Pseudomonas; species Pseudomonas sp. NPDC088885. The sequence continues at coordinate 15,371 of NZ_JBIVJB010000049.1, forward strand.
TTCGGCGCGCTGAAGGTCAAAGATGCCATCGTCGACAAACTGCGTACGCCGCAGGGCGACCGTCCGTCGATCGACAAGCTCAACCCGGATCTGCGCATTCACCTGCGTCTGGATCGCGGTGAAGCAATTCTCTCCCTCGACCTCTCCGGCCACAGCCTGCACCAGCGCGGCTATCGCTTGCAGCAGGGCGCGGCGCCGCTGAAGGAAAACCTCGCGGCAGCGATCCTGATCCGTTCCGGCTGGCCACGCATTGCGGCCGAAGGCGGCGCGCTGGCTGACCCGATGTGCGGTGTGGGTACGTTCCTCGTCGAAGCGGGGATGATCGCCGCCGATATGGCGCCGAACCTGCGTCGTGAGCAGTGGGGTTTCACCGCTTGGCTCGGTCACGTGCCAGCGCTGTGGAAAAAACTGCATGAAGAAGCCGCTGAACGCGCCGCTGCCGGTCTGGCCAAGCCACCGCTGTGGATTCGCGGTTACGAAGCCGATCCGCGTTTGATTCAACCGGGTCGCAACAACGTTGAGCGCGCCGGTCTGAGCGATTGGATCAAGATCTACCAGGGCGAAGTCGCGACCTTCGAGCCGCGTCCGGATCAGAACCAGAAAGGTCTGGTCATCTGCAACCCGCCGTACGGCGAGCGTCTCGGTGACGAAGCCAGCCTTTTGTACCTCTACCAGAACCTCGGCGAGCGTCTGCGTCAGGCTTGCCTGAACTGGGAAGCAGCGGTGTTCACCGGCGCGCCGGATCTCGGCAAGCGCATGGGCATCCGCAGCCACAAACAGTATTCGTTCTGGAACGGCGCGCTGCCGTGCAAACTGCTGTTGATCAAAGTCACTCCCGATCAGTTCGTCACTGGCGAGCGTCGTACGCCGGAACAGCGTCAGGCCGAGCGTGAGCAAGCGGCTTACGATCAGACCCCGGACGAGCCGCAAGAGCGCAAGTTCAACAAGAACGGCAACCCGATCAAACCGACGCCAGCCCCGGCACCGGTGATCGAGCAGCCGCGCTTGAGCGAAGGCGGGCAGATGTTTGCCAACCGTCTGCAAAAAAATCTCAAGGCGATGAGCAAGTGGGTCAAGCGCGAAGGCATCGATTGCTACCGCGTCTACGATGCCGACATGCCTGAGTACGCGATGGCGATCGATCTGTATCACGACTGGGTGCACGTGCAGGAATACGCCGCGCCGAAGTCGATCGATCCGGAAAAAGCCTCGGCGCGCATGTTCGACGCACTGGCCGCGATTCCGCAGGCGCTGAACGTCGACAAGAGCCGTGTGGTGGTCAAACGCCGTGAGCGCCAGAGCGGCACCAAGCAGTACGAGCGTCAGAGCGCGCAGGGCAAGTTCAATGAAGTCACCGAGGGCGGCGTGAAGTTGCTGGTCAACCTCACCGACTACCTCGACACCGGCCTGTTCCTCGATCACCGCCCAATCCGCATGCGCATTCAGAAAGAGGCCGAGGGTAAGCGTTTCCTCAATCTGTATTGCTACACCGCGACCGCCAGCGTGCACGCGGCCAAGGGCGGCGCGCGCAGCACCACCAGCGTCGACCTGTCGAAAACCTACCTCGACTGGGCGCGCCGCAACCTGTCGCTGAACGGCTTCTCGGACAAGAACCGTCTGGAGCAGGGCGATGTGATGGTCTGGCTGGAAAGCTGCCGTGAAGAGTACGACCTGATCTTCATCGATCCGCCGACCTTCTCCAACTCCAAGCGCATGGAAGGCATCTTCGACGTGCAGCGTGATCAGGTGCAGTTGATCGACCTGGCCATGGCGCGTCTGGCGCCGGGCGGCGTGTTGTACTTCTCGAACAACTTCCGCAAGTTCCAGTTGGAAGAGAACCTGACCGAGCGTTACGCGGTCGAGGAAATCAGCGCACAGACCATTGATCCGGATTTCGCCCGCAACACCAAGATCCATCGCGCCTGGAAAATAACGGCTCGTTGACGCTTCGCCAGACTGGATCCACAGAGCCTTGATTTTTAAAGGCTCTTGGATCCAGTCAGCGCTAGCCAAATTAATGGCTAATAGCTATAACTCAACCCATGGCCAAGGGGTTTTTCCCGGAACATTGGCGTAGTGAGTTGTCCTTATGTCGTTGCACCCCGTGCGCCCGAAGATACTGGGTTTTATCAGCGAAGAAGTCTCGGCCTGGCTGGTCGCGCTGCTGGTATTGCTCGCCGGCGGGATTCTCACGGGGCTGCTCGCCTGGGCCACGCACAACGAATTTCATCAGCAATTGCGTCAGCGTTTTCAGCTGCTGACCAATGAACGTTACAGCCGCATCGAAGAACGCTTCGAGGATCAAGAGCAACGCCTCGACGGTCTGCGTCGTTTCTTCTCCAATTCTGAATCGGTGTCCCGCGCCGAATTCGACGGTTACACCCAACCTCTGTTACTGCGTACTCAAGCCTATTCGTTCGCCCTCAAGGTCAGTGGCGCCGAGCGCGCGGCGTTTGAGCAGCGCGTGCGTGATGACGGCCTGGGCGATTTCACCATTCGCGAACTGAATGCCCATGGTGAATTGCAACTGGCCGCGCCTCGCGATGAATACGTGCCGGTGCTGTACAGCCAGACCCAGAGCAAGCTCGGCTCGCCGTTGGGTTACGACTTGCTCGCGCAACCGATGCGCCGCGATACGTTGATGCGTGCCGATCAGTTGAACAATCTGGCGGTGTCGCAACCGTTGCACCTGGTCAGTACCGAACCGTCCTACGCACGCGGTGTGTTGTTAGTGGCTCCCGTCGTCCATGAGGGTGAGCAGCAGTCGTTCGGTTATGTCGCGGCGGTGATCAGCATGCGCCAGTTGCTCGCCGACGGTTTGCCGGACGCGTTTCATGACTATCTGTCGGTGCGCATTCTCGATCTGTCGACCAATGATCAGCACGAAGTGTTGTTCGAATCGACCAATGAGCCGGCGCCGAGTGACTTGTCTGCGACTCGCCTGTTGCGAATGGCCGATCACGACTATCAGGTCGATATCCTGCCGAGCGAAGCGTTTATGCAGGCCAACCATTCGTCGGTTGGCAGCATCGTGATTCTCGGTGGGCTGTTGAGCGTTTTGCTCAGTGCGCTGCTGTATGTGCTGGTCAGTCAGCGTCAGCGCGCGGTGCGCATGGTCGAGCAGCGCACCGAAGAGCTGCACGCCAGCGAACAGGAATTGCGCGGCACCCATGGCCAGTTGCGCGGGGTGCTTAACGCGGCGACGCAAGTGGCAATCATCGCCACCGACCTGCGCGGGGTGATTAGCACCTTTAATCCCGGCGCCGAGCAAATGCTCGGTTACAGCAGCGCTGACGTTATCGGCCACATGACCCTGGAAAACCTGCATCTGCCGCGAGAACTCGCCACACGTTCGGCGGAGTTGAGCGCGCGTTACGGCAAAAGCATTCCGACTTGCCACGCGATGCTGGTTGAGGGCGGCGAAGTCGGTGGTCATGAAGCGCGCGAGTGGACGTTGGTGCGCAGCGATGGCAGTCATCTGCCAGTGAACATGCTCGCCACCCCGGTGCTCGACGAGCAGGGGCTTTGGGTCGGGCATCTGGCGATCTGCATCGACATCACCGAGCGCAAGCGTGTGCACGAGGCGCTGGCGGCGCGGGATGTGTTGCTGAAGAAACTCAGCGCCCACGTCCCCGGTGGCATTTACCAGTTCAAGATGGAATTCGACGGGCGCTTCAGCGTGATTTACGCCAGTGACGGCATTCGTGAAATCTACGAACTGGAGCCGGATGTCCTACTACTGAATGCCGAGGCGATCTTCACCCGCATCCATCCGCAGGACACCACGCGGGTGCGCGCTTCGATCCGTGAGTCGGCGGACAACCTCAGCCCGTGGCGCGAGGAATACCGCGTGCAACTGCCCGAGCGCGGCCTGCGCTGGGTGCGCGGCGAGGCAACGCCGGAAGAGCTGCCGGGCGGCGGAGTGTTGTGGCATGGCTACATCTCCGACATTTCCGACCTCAAACGCGTCGAGGAAGAACTGCGTGCGCTGTCGGTGACGGACTCGCTGACCGGCATTCATAACCGTCGTTATTTCCAGGAACGCCTGACCACTGAAATGGCCCGGGTCGAGCGTGGAGGCGGCGAGTTGTCGGTGATCATGCTCGACATCGACCACTTCAAACGCATCAACGACCAGTACGGGCATGCCGTGGGCGATCGGGTGTTGCAAGCGGTGTGCGAGCGCATTGGCCACCGGTTGCGGCGCACCGATGTGTTCTGCCGTTTGGGCGGCGAGGAATTCATGGTGCTGTGCCCAGACATCGACGGCGAGCACGCGCACATGCTGGCGGTTGAGCTGTGGCAGGGCTTGCGGGGCGCGCCGGTGGATGTGGTCGGCGTGGTCACGGCGAGTTTCGGCATTGCCAGTTGGCGCACGGGAGAGGGCGCGGATGCGCTGCTGCTACGTGCGGATTCCGGGGTGTACGCGGCAAAACAGGGCGGCCGCGATCGCGTCGAGCAGATGAGCTAACGCCCAACCCTTGTAGGAGCAAGGCTCGCCCGCGAAAGCGTCGGTTCAGTCACCCACTTCATTGACTGATACGACGCCTTCGCGGGCAAGCCTTGCTCCAACAGACGATCAAAAGATCGCAGCCTTCGGCAGTTCCTACATGTTCACCTGTAGGAGCTGCCGAAGGCTGCGATCTTTTGCTTTTTTGCTTTTAGAGCACTGACGCAGTCTGCGGCAGTTTCGGCTGGCGATACAGATCCAGCAGCACCTGATCGAGTACCGACGAGGCGCCAAACGGGGCTTTGTCGTTGAGGATCGCCACCACCGCCCAGGTATTGCCATTGACGTCACGGCTGAAGCCGGCAATCGCCCGCACGGTGTTCAAGGTGCCGGTCTTGACGTGCGCCTCGCCGCGCATTGCGGTGGTTTTCAGGCGTTTACGCATGGTGCCGTCGGTGCCGGCGATCGGCAGCGAGCTGATGTATTCAGCGGCATACGGGCTGTGCCACGCGGCTTGCAGCATGTTCGCCATTTCACGGGCGCTGACGCGTTCAGCGCGGGACAGACCGGAGCCGTTCTCCATCACCAGGTGCGGCGCGGTGATGCCTTTCTTCGCCAGCCACTGACGGACGACGCGTTGCCCAGCCTTGGCATCATCGCCGTCGGCGTCGTTGCGGAATTTCTGGCCGAGGCTCAGGAACAGTTGCTGGGCCATGGTGTTGTTACTGTATTTGTTGATGTCGCGAATGATCTCGGCCAGATCCGGCGAATAAGCGCGAGCCAGCAGTTTGGCGTTGCTTGGCGTGGTCGCCAGGCGATCACGGCCCTGAATGCTGCCGCCCAGTTCTTTCCAGATCGCGCGCACCGCGCCGGCGGTGTAAGTCGCGTGGTCGAGCAGCGACAGATAAGTCTGCGAGCTGCAGCCTTCGCCCAACTGGCCGCCAACGGTCACGGTCACGCTGCCATCGGCTTGCGGCACCGGGTTGTAGCGCACGCCGCCGGTGCATTGCTTCGACGGCAGGGCTTTGACGGTGTTTTCGATGTGGATGCTGGCAATCGGCGGCTCGACCGAGATCAGTACACGGCCACCGTCGTTGCGCGCAACAAAGCGCAGGGCTTTGAGGTTGACCAGCAGCGAATCCGGTTTGACCAGGAACGGCTTGTTCTCATCATTGCCGTCATCGTTGAATTCCGGCAGTTGCGGCTGGATAAAGAAGTTGCGGTCGAGCACCAGATCACCGGTGATCTGCGTCACGCCGTTGGCGCGCAGGTCGCGCATCAGCAGCCAGAGTTTTTCCATGTTCAGCTTCGGATCGCCGCCACCCTTGAGGTAGAGGTTGCCGTTGAGGATGCCGCCGCTCAGTGTGCCGTCGGTGTAGAACTCGGTTTTCCACTGATGATTGGGGCCGAGCATTTCCAGCGCCGCGTAGGTGGTCACCAGTTTCATGGTCGAGGCCGGATTGACCGACACGTCGGCGTTGAAAACGGTCGCCGTGCCCGGCCCGTCGAGCGGCACCATCACCAGCGACAGGGCGCTAGGTTGCAATTTGCTCGCCTTGAGGGCTTTTTCGACGTTCGGGGTGAGGGAAGTATTGATGGTGGCAGCGGAAACAGGCAGGGCCAGAGGCAGAAGAAGGCCGGCGAGAAACAGTGGACGCAACGATTTGATCATATGAAATAAAACCCTACAGCCGAGGGGAAAAAGACGAGGACATGGATGAAAAGGTCCTCAGTGGTCACGAAAGTGTCGGCATTATGCCCCAAGGTGTAACCGATTGTGGCTTCCTCGGGGTGGCGATTCGTTGATTTTTTTACAGGCGGTCGGCCTCTGTGTCCAGAGAGGCGGGCAAACGATTGCTGAAACTGGTAAAGTGCCCGCCGTATTTACTTAAGAGGATTGTTCCAATGGCGACTAACCGTTCCCAGCGTCTGCGCAAAAAACTGTGCGTTGATGAATTTCAAGAGCTGGGTTTCGAACTGAACCTGGACTTCAAAGAAGACTTGTCCGAAGAAGCCATTGACGCTTTCCTCGAAGCATTCATCAAAGAAGCCATGGAAGCCAACGGTCTGGGTTATGTTGGCGGCGACGACTTCGGTCTGGTTTGCCTGCAGAAGCGTGGCTCGGTCAACGAAGAGCAGCGCGCTGCCGTTGAAGCCTGGCTGAAAACCCGCTCCGAGCTGACCAAGTATGAAGTCAGCCCGTTGCTGGACGTTTGGTATCCGGAAAAGCCGATCAACGCGGCTAAGTGATACTGAAAAAAACGGCGACCTGAGGGTCGCCGTTTTTTTTGGTGGATCAAAAGATCGCAGCCTCGTTTCACTCGACAGCTCCTACAGGGGAGCGCGATCTCCTGTAGGAGCTGCCGAAGGCTGCGATCTTTGCTTTTAAGCTTTGCGCCAATTCAAAATCACCAACGTCAACACCCCCGCAACAATCCCCCAAAACGCCGACCCGATGGAAAACAGCGTCAACCCCGACGCCGTGACCATAAAGGTAATCAGCGCCGCTTCCCGTTCCTTCACCTCAGTCATCGCAATGCTCAAACCATTGATGATCGAGCCAAACAGCGCCAGCGCGGCAATCGACAGCACCAATTCCTTCGGCAACGCTGCAAACAATGCGGCCAATGTCGCGCCGAACACCCCGGCAATCCCGTAGAAAATCCCGCACCACACCGCTGCCGTGTAGCGCTTGTTGCGATCTTCATGGGCGTGCGGCCCGGTGCAAATCGCCGCGCTGATCGCCGCGAGGTTGATGCCGTGGGAGCCAAACGGTGCCAGCAACAGCGAGGCGATGCCGGTGGTGGTGATCAGTGGCGAGGCGGGGACGGTGTAGCCATCAGCGCGTAAAACGGCGATGCCGGGCATGTTCTGCGAGGTCATCGCCACCACGAACAGCGGGATGCCGATGCTGATGGTCGCCGCCAGCGAGAAATGCGGCGTCGTCCACACGGGCGTCGCCACTTCCAGATGAAAACCGCTGAAATCCAGCAATCCCATGAAGCCCGAAAGAGCGGTGCCGATCAGCAGCGCAGCTAGCACGGCATAACGTGGCGACAGGCGCTTGACCACTAAATAGGTGAAAAACATCCCCAGCACCAAACCTGTGCGGTGCTGCGCAGCGACGAATATTTCGCTGCCGATCTTGAACAGAATCCCCGCCAACAACGCCGCCGCCAAGGATGCCGGGATCTTTTTTACCAGCCGTTCGAAGCTGCCGGTCAGCCCGCAAATGGTCACCAGCACGGCGCAAGTGATGTAGGCGCCAATGGCTTCGCCGTAACTGACGCCGCCCAGGCTGGTGATCAGCAACGCCGCGCCGGGCGTCGACCAGGCGATGGTGATTGGCGTGCGATAGCGCAGCGACAGGCCGATCGAACACACTGCCATTCCGATCGAAATCGCCCAGATCCACGAAGAAATCTGCCCGCTGGTCAGGCCCGCCGCTTGCCCGGCCTGGAACATCAACACCAGGGAGCTGGTGTAGCCGGTCATCATCGCGATAAAACCGGCGACGATCGCTGATGGTGACGTGTCGGCCAGCGGGCGCAGTTGATTGTGCGTGGCGTCGTTCATGACGGCGGTGTTCCTTATACCAATGAAGATCCCCGCCATGACGTCAAGCCTTGTAGGAGCTGAGCTTGCTCGCGAAGGCGGCATATCAGCCAATATATCGATTGACTGACACGCCGCCTTCGCGAGCAAGCTCGGCTCCTACAGGGAAATGTGTGCTGAAGGCGGATTCTGCGATCAAGCCTAAACTCAATCGTAACGGATCGTTGCAATACAGCCGAACTCACAAACAGCCGTACAGTCGTGTTGCCACCATCCATTGTGTACAATCGCGGTGTTTTTTACGCGATACTTGCCAGCGACCTACTGTGCCGTATTACAGTCACGGTCTATTCGCCGCAGTTCTCCCGACTCGAGTGCCCATGAACGAACAGTTGCAACCCCTCAAGAAACAACCGCGAGCAGGCAAAGCCGGCCGCAGCGGAACCCAGGACGATATTGTCTACGCGCATATCTTCGAGGCCATCCTCGAACAGCGTCTGGCGCCCGGCACCAAGTTGAGCGAAGAAGCGCTGGGGGAAATCTTTGGGGTCAGCCGCACCATCATTCGCCGCGCGCTGTCGCGTCTGGCCCATGAGGGCGTGGTGCTGTTGCGGCCGAACCGTGGCGCCGTCGTCGCCAGCCCGAGTGTCGAGGAGGCGCGTCAGGTGTTCCTCGCCCGTCGTCTGGTCGAGCGCGCGATCACTGAGCTGGCGGTGCAACACGCCACCGCCGAGCAGATCGCCGAACTGCGCCAGATGGTCAACGATGAGCGCGACAGCTTCTCGCGCGGTGATCGCGGCGCCGGTATTCGTCTGTCGGGCGAATTCCACCTGAAACTCGCGGAAGCGGCGATGAACGCGCCGTTGATCAGCTTCCAGCGCAGCCTGGTGTCGCAGACATCGCTGATCATTGCCCAGTATGAAAGCGGCAACCGTTCGCACTGTTCCTACGACGAACACACCCAGTTGATCGACGCGATTGAAAAGCGCGACGGCGATCTGGCGGTGCGTTTGATGATGCATCACATGGATCACATTGACAGCAAGCTCAACCTCGATGAAGAAAGCGCGTCGGATGATTTGCATGCGGTGTTTTCGCATTTGTTGCAGACCAAGAAGCCAGGGCGCTCGAGCGCCAAGCTCTAAGTGATACCGAGTCGGCCCCTTCGCGAGCAAGCCCTCTCCCACATTTGAAATGCATTCCCCCTGTGGGAGCGGGCTTGCTCGCGAAGGCGATCTGACAGGCAACAAAAAATCCCCCGGGGTGTACACCACCGGGGGATTTTTTTATGCCTTGGAAAAAGCTTAGCGCTGATGCACCAGCGCACCCGCCGCATACGTCTGCTGCACCGTACGATCATCACCCAGCGTCATCAACACAAACAACGACTCGGCAATGTTGTTGGCCTGCTTCAAGCGATAGCTCAGCAGCGGTGTAGCGTTGTAGTCCAGCACCAGGAAGTCAGCGTCGGAACCCGGTTGCAGGTTGCCGATCTTGTCTTCCAGGCGCAGCGCCCGCGCGCCACCCAGCGTCGCCAGATACAGCGACTTGAACGGGCTCAGTCGCGCCCCTTGCAGTTGCATCACTTTGTACGCTTCGTTCAGCGTTTGCAGCAGCGAGAAACTGGTGCCGCCGCCGACGTCAGTGCCCAGGCCGACGTTGAGTTTGTGCTTCTCGGCCATCGGTAGATTGAACAGTCCGCTACCCAAGAAGAAGTTCGACGTCGGGCAGAACGAGATCGCCGAGCCGGTTTCCGCCAGACGCGCGCATTCGTCGTCGCACAGGTGTACGCCGTGGGCAAACACCGAGCGCTCGCCGAGCAATTTGTAGTGGTCGTAAACGTCGAGGTAGCCCTTGCGCTCCGGGAACAGCTCCTTGACCCACTCGATTTCCTTGAGGTTCTCGCTGATGTGGGTCTGCATGTACAGATCCGGGTATTCAGTCAGCAGTTGCCCGGCGAGGGTCAGTTGTTCCGGGGTGCTGGTCGGTGCGAAACGCGGGGTCACCGCGTAGTGCAAGCGACCCTTGCCGTGCCAGCGCTCGATCAGCGCCTTGCTTTCGACGTAGCTGGATTCGGCGGTATCGGTCAGATAATCCGGCGCGTTGCGATCCATCATCACCTTGCCGGCGATCATGCGCAGGTCGAGCTGCTCTGCCTTTTCAAAGAACGAATTCACCGACTGCGGATGCACGCTGCCGAACACCAGCGCGGTGGTGGTGCCGTTGCGCAGCAGTTCCTTGATGAAGATGTCGGCGACGTCATCAGCGTGGGATTTGTCGCCGAACTGGCTTTCGCACGGGAAGGTGTAGGTGTTCAGCCAGTCGAGCAGTTGTTCGCCGTAGGCACCGACCATGCCGGTTTGCGGAAAGTGAATGTGCGTGTCGATGAAGCCCGGGGTGATCAGGGCGTCCTGATACTGGGTGATTTCGATGTCCGCCGGCAGGGTCGGCAGCAAATCACTGGCGTGGCCAAGGGCGCTGATCTTGCCGCCATCGACCACCAGCAGGCCGTCCTCGAAATACTCGTAGGAGGCTTCGATCCCGACTTCGGCGGGGTCGGCAATGCTGTGCAGGATGGCGGCGCGGTAGGCTTTGCGAGTCAGAGGCATGAGGGTTCTCTAATCAGTTTGAGGCTTTGAGTTTGGCGGCCTGACTGCGCCGCGAAACCGGCAGCAGTTTGGCAATCGGTTCGGCGCTGGCAGTCTGCTGGCCGAAGTTGGCGTTATAGGTGGCGATGATTTCGCCGGCGATGGAGATGGCGATTTCCACAGGCAGTTTGCCTTTGACTTCGCCGATGCCCATCGGGCAGCGCATGCGTTGCACGACGCCACTGTCGAAACCGCGATCACGCAGACGGTGTTCGAACTTCGCGCGTTTGGTCTTCGAACCAATCAGGCCGAAGTAGGCGAAGTCGTTGCGTTTGAGAATCGCGGCAGTGAGTTCAAGGTCGAGCTGATGGTTGTGGGTCATGACGATGCAATAACTGCCGGCGGGCAGGTCATCGATTTCATCCACAGGCTCTTCGGCGACGATTTTACGCACGCCGTGGGGGATGTGTTCGGGGAATTCAGCATCACGCGAATCGATCCAGCGCACCCGGCAGGGCAGGCTGGCGAGCAGCGGCACCAAAGCGCGGCCGACGTGGCCGGCACCGAACACGGCGATTTGCGCCTGCACCTGGCCCATCGGTTCGAACAGCAACACGGTGGCGCCGCCGCAGCACTGGCCAAGACTCGCGCCGAGGCTGAAACGCTCCAGATGGGTGTCCTGCTTACCGCTGGCGAGCATCTCGCGGGCGATCTGCATGGCTTTGTATTCCAGATGCCCGCCACCGATGGTGTCGAAGCTCTGGTTGGCGCTGATGACCATTTTCGAGCCGGCGTTGCGTGGCGTCGAGCCGAGTTCTTCGATGATCGTCACCAGCACACAGGGTTCGCCCTGGTTCTGCAGGTCGGCGAGGGCGTCGATCCAGTTGTACATACACACCTCTCAGATCGTTCCCACGCTCTGCGTGGGAATGCATCACTGGACGCTCCGCGTCCGCTGTTCAGGATGCGACGCAGAGCGTCGCGGGGCTGCATTCCCACGCAGAGCGTGGGAACGATCATCAAACAACCTCGGTTTCAGCTTCGACGGCTTTCACCGCTTTCAACTGCCGCATCTGCTCACAACCCCACAACACCCGCTCCGGCGTCGCCGGCGCATCAATCTGCGGCTGATGCTTGTAATCCCCGAGGCTCGCCACGGCATCCTTGATCGCACACCACGACGCAATCCCGAGCATGAACGGTGGTTCACCGACAGCCTTGGAATGGAACACCGTGTCTTCCGGGTTCTTGCGGTTTTCCACCAGTTTCACCCGCAGATCCAGCGGCATGTCCGCCACGGCCGGGATCTTGTAGCTGGCCGGGCCGTTGGTCATCAGCTTGCCTTTGTTGTTCCAGACCAGCTCTTCCATGGTCAGCCAGCCCATGCCCTGGATGAAGCCACCCTCAACCTGACCGATGTCGATGGACGGGTTCAACGAGGCGCCGACGTCGTGCAGGATGTCGGTACGCAGCATCTTGTACTCGCCGGTCAGGGTGTCGACGATCACTTCGCAGCACGCCGCGCCAAAGGCGAAGTAGTAGAACGGACGGCCGCGTGCCTGGCTGCGGTCGTAGTAGATTTTCGGGGTCTTGTAGAAGCCGGTGCTCGACAGCGACACCTGATTGAAATACGCCTGCTGGATCAGCGCTTCAAAGGTCAGGATGTGGTCGCGAACCCGCACATGGCCGTTGTGGAATTCAACGTCTTCTTCAGTGACTTTGAAGTGACGCGCAGCGAATTCGACCAGACGTTTCTTGATGATTTCTGCCGCGTTCTGCGCCGCTTTACCGTTCAGGTCAGCGCCGCTGGAGGCGGCGGTCGGCGAGGTGTTCGGCACTTTGTCGGTGTTGGTCGCGGTGATCTGCACACGATCGATTTCCACCTGGAACACTTCGGCCACGACCTGCGCGACTTTGGTGTTCAGGCCCTGGCCCATTTCCGTGCCGCCGTGGTTAAGGTGGATGCTGCCATCGGTGTAGATGTGGATCAGCGCGCCGGCCTGGTTCAAGAAGCTCGCGGTAAACGAAATACCGAATTTCACCGGGGTCAGCGCCAGGCCTTTTTTCAGGATCGGGCTGTTGGCGTTGTAGCGACGGATCGCTTCGCGACGCTCGTAGTACTGGCTGCTTTCTTCCAGTTCGGCGGTCATTTCCTCGAGCATGTTGTGCTCGACGGTCTGGTAGTAATGGGTGACGTTGCGCTCGGTTTTGCCGTAGTAGTTGGCCTTGCGCACCGACAGCGGATCGACGTTCAAGTGACGGGCAATCGCGTCCATCACTTCTTCGATCGCGACCATGCCCTGCGGGCCACCGAAACCACGGTAAGCAGTGTTCGACGCGGTGTTGGTCTTGCAGCGGTGACCGTTGATGGTCGCGTCGCCGAGGTAGTACGAGTTGTCCGAGTGGAACATCGCACGGTCAACGATCGACGCGGACAAGTCCGGCGAGCAGCCGCAGTTACCGGCCAGATCCATGTTGATCCCGTGCAGGCGCCCGGTGCTGTCGAAGCCAACGTCGTATTCGACGTAGAACGGGTGACGCTTGCCGGTCATCAGCATGTCTTCAACGCGCGGCAGGCGCATCTTGGTCGGCTGACCGGTGAGGTGCGCAACCACCGCGCACAGGCACGCCGGACTGGCGGCCTGAGTTTCCTTGCCGCCGAAACCACCGCCCATGCGGCGCATGTCGACGACGATTTTGTTCATCGACACGTCGAGCACTTCGGCGACCAGTTTTTGCACTTCGGTCGGGTTCTGCGTCGAGCAGTAAACGATCATGCCGCCGTCTTCGGTGGGCATTACCGAGGAGATTTGCGTCTCCAGGTAGAAGTGTTCCTGACCGCCGATGTGCAGCGTGCCTTGAATGCGGTGTTCAGCAGTGGCCAACGCAGAGGCCGAATCGCCGCGCTGGTGGGTGTGGCTGTCGAGGACGAAGTGGCGTTTGCGCAAGGCTTCGACCACGTCGAGCACCGGTTCGAGGTCTTCGTATTCGATGATCGCGGCCATTGCCGCTTTGCGCGCGGTTTCCAGATCTTTCGCCGCGACGGCGAGCACCGGTTGACCGACGAACTGCACGTCATCGATGGCCAGCAGCGGGTCGCCTGGCATCAGCGGGCCGATGTCTTTCAGGCCCGGCACGTCTTCGTGGGTGATGGCGATGCGCACGCCTTCGAAGGCGTAGCACGGCGAAGTGTCGATGCTGATGATTTTCGCGTGGGCGCGGTCTGACATGCGTGCATACAAGTGCAACTGGTTGGGAAATTCCAGGCGGTCATCGATGTACTGCGCTTCACCGGACACGTGTTTGGCGGCGCTGTCGTGTTTGACGCTGCGGCCGACACCGGAGGTCAGATCCTTGGCGAACAATTCAGCCAGTTCAGCTTGAGTTTTCTCTACGCCGTGATGGTTAGACATAAGTGGTCACCCGAGTCTCGATGTGCGGTGTTTGCAGTTCGATGAAGTATTTACGCAGCAGGTTTTGCGCGCTGAGCAGGCGATATTCCTTGCTGGCGCGGAAGTCCGAGAGCGGCGTGAAATCTTCCGCCAGCGCGGCGCAAGCACGTTCGACCACAGCGTTGTTGAACGGCGCACCGATCAGCGCAGCTTCACAGTTGGCTGCGCGTTTCGGGATCGCGGCCATGCCGCCAAACGCCATGCGTGCATCGGTGATCACACCGTTTTCCACGCGCAGGTTGAACGCGGCGCAGACGGCGGAGATGTCATCGTCCAGACGCTTGGAGACTTTGTAGGCGCGGAACAACTGCTCGGCGCTGGCGCGCGGCACGATGATCTTCTCGATGAACTCACTTTCCTGACGGGCCGTGACTTTGTAATCGATGAAGTAATCGTCGAGGTTCAGGGTGCGGCGGGTTTCGCCTTTGCACAGCACAACCTGCGCGCCGAGAGCGATCAGCAGCGGCGGCGAGTCACCGATCGGCGAGGCGTTGCCGATGTTGCCGCCGAGGGTGCCCTGGTTGCGGATTTGCAGGGAAGCGAAGCGGTGCAGCAATTCGCCGAAGTCCGGGTACTCGGCGTTCAACGCTTCGTAGCAGTCGGAGAGGGCAGTGGCGGCGCCGATTTCGATGCGGTCATCGAAGGTTTCGATGCGCTTCATTTCCGCGACGTTGCCGACGTAGATCATCACCGGCAGGGTGCGGTGGAACTGGGTGACTTCCAGCGCCAGATCGGTACCGCCAGCCAGCAGACGTGCTTGGGGATAAGCGTCATAAAGGTCGGCCAGATCGGCGACAGTCAGCGGCACCAGGCAGCGCTTGTCGCCACTGTTCAGTTCGCCGATATCGGTCGGAGCGATAGCTTTCAGACGAGCAATGGTGTCCGCTTCGCGGGCATCGAACTGATCCGGTTGCTTGCCGCAGCAGGATTGCTCGGCAGCCGCCAGAATCGGCCGGTAGCCAGTGCAACGGCAGAGGTTGCCGGCCAGTGCTTCGTGGGCTTTGGCGTGATCGGGTGCATCGCTGTTCTTTTGCAGGGCGAATAGCGACATGACGAAGCCGGGAGTGCAGAAACCGCACTGCGAGCCGTGGCACTCGACCATGGCTTTCTGCACGCTGTGCAGTTCACCTTTGTGCTTGAGGTCTTCGACGCTGATCAATTGTTTGCCGTGCAGCGACGAGACAAAGGTCAGGCACGAGTTGAGGCTGCGATAGCGAATGTGTTCGCGGCCATCGTCATCCGTTTGCAACTCGCCGACCACCACGGTGCAGGCGCCGCAGTCACCGCTGGCGCAACCTTCTTTGGTGCCCGATTTACCAACGTGTTCACGCAGGTAATTGAGCACAGTCAGATTCGGGTCCAGGGCGTGCTCGCTACGGAGTTCCTGGTTAAGTAAAAACTGGATCACGGAAGGCCTCGCAGACTCATTATTGTTGTTAACCGACTTGAGCCGAATTTAGCAGGTCTGACTTTTCGGTCAATGGTTTTCTGACTTAAAGGTCAGGAAAATCCATTTCGTCGATCAACAACGTGTCTATTCAGTATTGACCTTCATTGGTCAGCCTGGTTTTTTGTTTGGTTTTCTGAAGAAAACTGCGGGAATCGTGCCAAAAACCGCTGAGTGGGCACTCCGCCATGACCGTGCATTTGCGCTACACTGCGCCGCTTGTGCAGATCGATAGAGTTTGAAGGACAACCATGACGTTCAAGGCGCCGGACAGCCTCGCCGAGCAAATTGCTCACCACCTCGCCGAACGCATCATTCGTGGCGAAATGAAGCCGGGAGAGCGCATCCAGGAACAGAAGGTCACGCTGGCACTGAATGTCAGCCGCGGTTCGGTCCGCGAAGCCTTGCTGATCCTCGAACGCCGCCACCTGATCGCGATCCTGCCGCGTCGTGGGGCGCACGTCACCGAAATGACGCCGCACAAGGTGCAGAGCCTGTGCACGCTGATGAGCGAGTTGTACATCCTGCTCGGCAACTCGGTGGCCAATGGCTGGCAAGTCCAGTCGGACATGGCGCCGTTCGTGCAGATCCAGCAGCGCCTGACCGCCAGCTACGAGCGTCAGGACATCCGCAGCTTTGTCGATGACAGCTTCAGCGTGATGCGCGCCGCCTATCCATTTGCCAACAATCCTTACCTGCAAGAAACGGTCGAGAACCTGCAGCCGGCGATGAGCCGCGCCTACTTCCTCGCCCTCGAACAGCGCAAGGCGGAAATGAGCGAGTTCCTCGAACTGTTCGAACGCCTGCTGGCCGCCGTGCTGGCCCGTGATTTGCCGCAGATCCGCATCGTGCTCACGGCTTATGGCCAGCGCAGCTGCGATCTGGTGGTTGCTGCCTTGACGGGCGCTTAAGCGTGCGGCTCAAGTGCATCAAACTCGCGGGATTCAAATCCTTCGTCGACCCGACCACGGTGAACTTCCCCAGTAACATGGCGGCGGTCGTCGGGCCGAATGGTTGCGGCAAGTCGAACATCATCGACGCCGTTCGCTGGGTGATGGGCGAAAGTTCAGCGAAAAACCTGCGTGGCGAGTCGATGACCGACGTCATCTTCAACGGCTCGACCAGCCGCAAACCGGTGAGTCAGGCCAGTATCGAGCTGGTTTTCGACAACTCCGACGGCACCTTGCTGGGCGAGTACGCGGCCTACGCCGAAATCTCGATTCGCCGCAAAGTTACCCGCGACAGCCAGACCACGTATTACCTCAACGGCACCAAATGCCGTCGTCGCGACATCACCGATATCTTCCTCGGCACCGGTCTCGGTCCGCGCAGCTACTCGATCATCGAGCAGGGGATGATCTCCAAGCTGATCGAATCCAAGCCCGAAGACCTGCGTAACTTTATTGAAGAAGCCGCCGGCATCTCGAAATATAAAGAGCGCCGTCGCGAGACCGAAAACCGCATCCGCCGCACCCACGAAAACCTCGCGCGTCTGACTGACTTGCGCGATGAGCTCGAGCGTCAACTCGAACGCCTGCACCGTCAGGCCGAAGCGGCGAAGAAGTACCAAGAATTCAAAGCCGAGGAGCGTCAGCTCAAGGCGCAACTGTCGGCCCTGCGCTGGCAGGATCTGAATGATCAGGTCGGTCAGCGCGAGTCGATCATCGGCACCCAGGAAATCAGTTTCGAAGCCTTGATCGCCGAGCAGCGTAATGCTGACGCGGCCATCGAACGCTTGCGCGACGGTCACCATGATCTGTCCGAGCGCTTCAATCTGGTGCAAGGGCGCTTCTATTCGGTCGGCGGTGATATCGCCCGGGTCGAGCAAAGCATCCAGCACGGCCAGCAACGACTGCGGCAGTTGCAGGACGATCTGAAAGAAGCCGAGCGCGCCCGTCTCGAAACCGAATCGCATCTGGGCCACGACCGCACGCTGCTGCTGACCCTCGGCGAAGAGCTGGACATGCTCACCCCCGAGCAAGAAGTCACCAGTGCGGCCGCCGAAGAAGCCGCTGCGGCGCTGGAAGATTCCGAAAGCGTCATGCACGGCTGGCAGGAGCAGTGGGACGCTTTCAACCTGACTGCCGCCGAACCGCGCCGTCAGGCTGAGGTGCAGCAGTCGCGCATCCAGCAGCTGGAAGCCAGCATGGAGCGCCTCGCCGATCGGCAAAAGCGTCTCGGCGAAGAGCGCGCGTTGCTCTCGGCCGACCCGGAAGACGCGGCGATCATGGAGCTCAACGAGCAGCTCGCCGAGTCCGAAGCGACCCTCGAAGATTTGCAGACCAGCGAAGAAGCGCAGGTCGAAAAACTCGAACAACTGCGTCAGGAATTGCAGCAAGCGCTGACCGCGCAGCAGCAGGCGCAGGGCGATTTGCAGCGCCTCAATGGTCGCCTCGCATCCCTTGAAGCGTTGCAGCAAGCAGCGCTCGATCCGGGCACCGGCACTGCCGAGTGGCTGAAGGAGCACAACCTCGCCGAGCGTCCGCGCCTGGCTGAAGGTTTGAAGGTCGAGGCCGGTTGGGAATTGGCGGTGGAAACCGTGCTCGGCGCCGATCTGCAAGCGGTGCTGGTCGACGACTTCAGTGGCTTCGATTTGTCCGGTTTTACTCAGGGTGATCTGCGTCTGCTCAGCCCGGCCAGCGATGGCGTGCGGGTGGCGGGCAGCTTGCTGGATAAAGTCGACGCGCAGATCGATCTGTCGCCATGGCTCGGTCAGGTCAAACCGGTCGACAGCCTTGAGCAAGCCTTGGCTTTACGCGGGCAGTTGAGCGCTGGCGAGAGCTTGATCAGTCGCGACGGTTATTGGGTTGGTCGGCATTTCCTGCGCGTACGACGTGCCAGTGAAGCGGAGAGCGGCATGCTCGCCCGTGGTCAGGAAATCGAAGCGCTGCACCTCGAACGCGAAGAGAAAGAAACCACCGTCGAAGCCATGGAAACCCGTCTGCAAACCCTGCGTGCGCAACAGCGTCAGCAGGAAAACGGTCGCGAACATTTGCGTCGTTTGCTGCAAGACGAAGCGCGCCAGCAAGGCGAACTGAAAGCTCAGTTGTCCGCCGGCAAAGCCAAGGCTGAACAGTTGACCTTGCGTCGCACGCGTCTCGATGAAGAGTTGATCGAACTCGGCGAACAGCGTGAGCTTGAGCACGAACAAGTCGGCGAAGCGCGCATGCACTTGCAGGAAGCGCTGGATGCCATGGCGCTGGACACCGAACAGCGCGAGTTGTTGCTGGCCCAGCGTGACAGCCTGCGCGAACGCCTTGATCGTGTGCGTCAGGAAGCGCGGCAGCATAAGGATCACGCCCATCAATTGGCCGTGCGTCTCGGCTCGTTGCGCGCGCAGCATGACTCCACGCGTCAGGCGCTGGAGCGTCTGGAAATGCAGTCCGAGCGCCTGACTGAAAAGCGCGAACAGTTGAGTCTGAACCTGGAGGAGGGCGAGGCGCCGCTGGAAGAGCTGCGCCTGAAACTCGAAGAGCTGCTCGACAAGCGCATGACCGTCGACGAAGAACTCAAGACCGCGCAGATCGCCCTGGAAGACGCTGACCGCGAATTGCGCGACGCGGAAAAACGCCGGACTCAGGCTGAACAACAATCGCAATTGATTCGCGGCCAACTCGAACAGCAGCGCATGGAATGGCAAGCCCTGACCGTGCGCCGCAAGGCCTTGCAGGATCAATTGCTCGAAGACGGCTACGATCTCAACGGCGTGCTCGCGACATTAACCGCGCAAGCCAGTGAACGCGAAGCCGAAGAAGAACTCGAACGCATCAATGCGCGGATTCAACGCCTGGGCGCGATCAACCTCGCGGCCATCGACGAATACACGCAGCAGTCTGAACGCAAACGTTATCTGGATGCGCAGGACGCTGATCTGGTCGAAGCACTGGAGACGCTGGAAAACGTTATCCGCAAGATCGACAAGGAAACCCGTAACCGCTTCAAAGATACCTTTGATCAGATCAATGGCGGTTTACAGGCGCTTTTCCCAAAAGTTTTCGGTGGCGGGCGCGCGTATTTGGAACTGACGGGCGAAGATCTACTCGATACAGGGGTAACGATCATGGCGCAGCCGCCGGGGAAGAAGAACAGCACCATCCATTTGCTCTCCGGCGGGGAAAAAGCCCTGACCGCATTGGCACTGGTTTTTGCGATCTTCAAGTTGAACCCGGCGCCGTTCTGCATGCTCGATGAGGTTGACGCGCCGCTGGATGACGCTAACGTTGGACGCTACGCACGCTTGGTCAAAGAGATGTCGCAGACCGTGCAGTTCATCTATATCACCCACAACAAAATCGCCATGGAAATGGCCGAACAGTTGATGGGCGTAACGATGCATGAACCGGGTTGTTCGCGACTGGTGGCGGTGGATGTCGAGGAGGCGATGGCGATGGTGGACGCCTAGCGGCGCAGCTACGAGCGACAAGCTTTGAGCTACAAGCTAGAAGCTTACGGCTCGAAGCCTGAGCGAAGCGAGCCCACAATTTGCGCAGCGATTTCGACAGACGGTGTAAAGTTGCCTTTGGTCGTGCTAGTTTAATGTCAAATTTTCGTATACGTGGGCAAAACGCCTGTCAGAACATAGAGTTGGCGCCACGTTTTAAAGCGGTTTGCACAGTGTAAACCCCTTATTTTTCAGCATTT
>NZ_JBIVJB010000050.1:0-35317 GCF_044750025.1 Pseudomonas sp. NPDC088885
ATCGACCTCAACCTTGAAGAGCTGATCGATCGCAAGATCTATCGCTTCGTCGGCCACGCAGCGGCTTACGCCTACCTGGCCATGAAAGACGCCATTGCTGACTCCGGCCTGACCGAGGAGCAAGTGTCTAACCCGCGTACCGGCCTCGTTGCTGGCTCCGGTGGTGCTTCCACGCTGAACCAGATGGAAGCGCTGGACATCCTGCGCGAGAAAGGCGTGAAGCGCGTTGGCCCATACCGTGTCACGCGGACCATGAGCAGCACCGTTTCCGCTTGCCTGGCCACGCCATTCAAGATCAAGGGCCTGAACTACTCCATCGCTTCTGCCTGCGCCACCACTGCTCACTGCATCGGTACCGCCATGGAACAGATTCAGATGGGCAAGCAGGACATCGTCTTCGCCGGTGGCGGTGAAGAAGAGCACTGGAGCCAGTCGTTCCTGTTCGACGCCATGGGCGCTCTGTCCAGCAAGCGTAACGACACTCCGGAACTGGCTTCCCGTGCCTACGACAAAGACCGTGACGGTTTCGTCATCGCTGGCGGTGGCGGCATGGTCGTGGTTGAAGAGCTGGAACACGCTCTGGCCCGTGGCGCGAAAATCTACGCCGAAATCGTTGGCTACGGCGCGACGTCCGACGGCTACGACATGGTTGCCCCGAGCGGCGAAGGCGCGATCCGCTGCATGCAGATGGCGATGTCCACCGTTGATACCCCGATCGACTACCTGAACACCCACGGCACTTCGACTCCGGTCGGCGACGTTGCGGAAATGAAAGGTGTGCGTGAAGTGTTCGGCGACAAGGCACCTGCGATCAGCTCGACCAAGAGCCTGTCCGGTCACTCCCTGGGCGCTGCCGGCGTTCACGAAGCGATCTACTGCATGCTGATGATGGAAGGCAACTTCATTGCCGGCTCCGCCAACATCGACGAGCTGGATCCTGAAGTGGCCGATCTGCCGGTGCTGACCAAGACCCGCGAGAACGCCACCATCAACACCGTGATGAGCAACAGCTTCGGCTTCGGCGGCACCAACGCCACGCTGGTACTGAAGCGCTGGGAAGGCAAGTAATTCCCCGAGCTTGAGCCACACATAAAAACGCCCCGACTGGTTCGGGGCGTTTTTTTTCGTCTGAAGAAATTATCCGGAAAACCACATTCCCCTGTGGGAGCGGGCTTGCTCGCGAATGATCGTTCCCACGCTCTGCGTGGGAATGCTGCCCGTGACGCTCCGCGTCACTGGACGCGGAGCGTCCCAAGAGGCATTCCCACGCGGAGCGTGGGATCGATCAAGATCGCAGCCTTCGGCAGCTCCTACACAGGGTTGCATGCGTCTGGAAATGAAACTTCTGTCATGAAACTTTACCCCCTGCGACCGAATGTCGCGGTTTACGGGGGCTGCAGCACTGTTGCAAAAACCGCAACAACACATTGCACAAATCAGCCGTTTACTTAGCAAGCTACCAAAACATATAAAAGAGTCCTGCACACGCCTTGCTGCAGATAAACCAGAGATTGGAGCTAGCAGATGACTGTAAAAGTAACTGAACGCGACGATTCACACATGTCCCATGAAGGCGTAGCCGCGGGTATACGGATCTGGGATGTGCATCAACAAGACTTGCTGGTCGGCATGTTCCACAACGAGATCGATGCCCACAACTACAAGGCCGAACTGGAAGTGCAAGAACAGCAACGGGATCTACGATCCGCCTGACTCACCACTCTTCAGGGTTGCAGCCTGTCCCTTTCGGGGTGGCAGGCTGCAACAACATCAAAACCTTCACACCACGCGAATCACACTCAAATAAAGGTTGTCGTCGATTTCCTCCGAAGCTATTTCATCGACGATCAGCCCCTGGTCGAGTCTGACCACCTCACATGCACCACGGCCCATGCCGTCATTCCTGATCGAGTATTGCACGGCAGTCGGGTGCTGCTTGTCGTAGTCCAAAGACATGCCGCAGGCAATCAGGAAGTCGATTTTCACTTCAGGGATTTCAACTTCCTTATCCCGCTCACCTTCCTTCAGCACGGCATAGTCAAGGCACACGTTAATGCCGAACGGGCATCCCGGCACCAGGCTATTGATAAACAGCCCTTCGTATCCGTCAAAGTAACTGTGCTCCGCGCTGACGGAACTGTAATCCTTGACCTTGATAACAAACTCATCAAACAGCCTGAAGAACCAGAAACCATCTTCATTGCCAATATGCTGACCAAAATCGATGCCGGAAACATGGCGCTTGGGCCACATCGACATCAACGGTATATCTGCCTCGTATTCTTTGTTTGTGATGGTCAGCAAATAATTGATAACCTCGTAATAACTTGCGTCACCCTCGCCTATCTTTATCAACGTCGCACAACTTCCCGCCAACAGGACAATCTTGCCATAGCGTTCCATGGGCAGATCTTTCATTAACGACGAAATGTACGCGGGCACTTTTTCCAGGTAAGCGGTCGTTAGTTCGTGCAGCTCTTGCTCGCTGTCGACTTCACGCCAAGGGATATTCCAGAAAAACTCTGGCAGGGTGAAGAACAGACAGTCCGCGCCATCGTGATCCGCGGCAGCGGCCTTGGCGGCGATCCTGATCTTGCGGCGCACGTACTCGGCCCGTACATCCAGTTCGCTGATCACGTAATCGGTAATTGACTGGCCAGGCGCCCGCAACTCAAAAAACTGCGGTTCAAAAGTCGGTTGGCGCAACGAAGCAATGCTTAATAACATCAGCAATATCCTTATTCATTCAAGTTAATTCCATTAATTCTCCCCTACAAAAAAACCTATATAAAAATGCAACGCGCTGTTTATAAGCAGCGCAAAATCCTCACACTTCAAACACGTTAATTTCTGCCAAAAGAAAACCCGCCGATCGTATCGATACGAATCGGCGGGTTCAATCTATAAACACTTTCAAAGTACTAGCAAAGATGTAAGTCGCTAGAACATTAAAACCATTACCACATCAGATCATCAGGAATCTGATACGCCGCATACGGATCATCTTCGGTGCTGACTTCTTCGGTCTGCACGTTGAGTTGGACGATGCGCTGCGGATCGCGCTCCTGAATCTTCAGGGCCGCTTCACGCGGAATCACTTCGTAGCCGCCGGCATGGTGGACGATCGCCAGCGAACCGCTGCTGAGCTTGTTGCGCATCAGCGTGTTGACCGAAATGCGTTTGACCTTCTTGTCGTCGACGAAGTTGTAGTAGTCCTCGGTGGTCAGCTTCGGCAGACGCGAGACTTCAATCAGTTGCTTGACCTGAGCAGCACGCGCCTTGGCTTCAACTTTCTCCTGCTGTTGGCGGTTCAGCTCCTGGTCGCGCTTGACCTTCTCGGCCTTGGCTTCCTGAGCGGCGCGCTGTTGCGAGTCATCCAGTTCGATCTGGCCTTTGTGCGCCAGACGCTGCTGCTTCTGCTTGTCTTTGCCGACCTGCTTGGCCTGCTTTTGGTTGACCAGGCCTGCTTTGAGCAACTGGTCGCGAAGGGAAATACTCATTAATGCTTACTCACTTGGGCAGTTGCTCAGCCGCAGCTGGGCGCATTCTTTTCCTGACGTTTGGCTTCGCCCCACAGGGCGTCCAACTCTTCGAGGGTGCAATCTTCTATGGGACGGTGGGTGTCGCGCAATGCCTGTTCGATAAAACGGAAGCGTCTTTCGAATTTGCTGTTGGCGCCACGCAGCGAAGTTTCCGGATCGACCTTCAGATGCCGGGCCAGATTGACCACGGAAAACAGCAAGTCACCGATCTCGTCCGCCACCGCGACAGGATCGTTTTGCGACATGGCTTCAAGGACTTCATCGAGCTCTTCGCGCACCTTATCGAATACCGGCAAAGCCTCCGGCCAGTCGAAACCGACCTGCCCTGCTCGCTTTTGCAACTTGGCTGAACGCGACAAGGCTGGCAGCGTGGCCGGCACGTCGTCGAGCAGCGACAGTTGCTCGGGCGCAGCGGACTTCTCGGCACGTTCTTCGGCCTTGATCTCTTCCCAGCGCTGCTTGACCTGTTCTTCGCTCAAGCGCGGAACATCCAGCGGCGCGTACAGATCGCCGGTCGGAAAGACGTGAGGATGACGACGGATCAGTTTGCGAGTGATGCTGTCGATCACCCCGGCAAATTCGAAGCGCCCTTCTTCCTTGGCCAACTGGCTGTAATAGACGACCTGGAACATAAGATCGCCGAGCTCGCCCTGCAGATGATCGAAGTCGCCACGCTCAATGGCGTCGGCCACTTCGTAGGCTTCTTCAAGGGTGTGCGCAACGATGGTCGCGTAGGTTTGCTTGATGTCCCACGGGCAACCGAACTGCGGATCGCGCAGGCGGCTCATCAGATGGAGCAGGTCTTCAAGGCTGTACATCATTTATCTCTCACCACAAAACCTTGTGGGAGCGAGCCTGCTCGCGAAAGCGGTGTGTCTGCAACAATGATGTCGACTGACACACCCTCTTCGCGAGCAGGCTCGCTCCCACAGTTGATCGGCGTCGATCTTCACGGGGTACGGTTACGCCGCGTTTCGATGATGTTCGGCAACTGGGAAATCCGCCCGAGCAACCGTCCCAGCGCATCCAGACCCGGGATCTCGATGGTCAGGGACATCAACGCGGTGTTGTCCTCTTTGTTCGAGCGGGTGTTGACCGCCAGCACGTTGATGCGCTCGTTGAGCAACACCTGCGAAACGTCACGCAGCAGACCGGAGCGGTCGTAAGCACGGATGATGATGTCCACCGGATAGGTGAGCACCGGCACCGGGCCCCAGCTGACCTGAATGATCCGCTCTGGCTCGCGCCCCGACAGTTGCAGCACCGAGGCGCAGTCCTGACGGTGAATGCTCACACCACGGCCCTGTGTGATGTAGCCGACGATCGCATCGCCCGGCAGCGGCTGGCAGCAGCCGGCCATCTGCGTCATCAAGTTACCGACGCCCTGAATCTGAATGTCGCCGCGCTTGCCCGGTTTGTAACCGGTGGCTTTGCGCGGTATCAGTTCCAGCTGCTCGTTACCACGCTCCGGCTCGACCAGTTGTTGCGCGAGGTTGACCAGTTGCGCCAGACGCAAGTCGCCGGCACCAAGGGCGGCGAACATGTCTTCGGCGGTTTTCATGTTGGCCTTGTCGGCCAGCTTGTCGAAGTCCACCGCTGGCAGACCGAGGCGCGCCAGTTCGCGTTCGATCAGGGTTTTACCGGCGGCGACGTTCTGATCACGCGCCTGCAATTTGAACCAGTGAACGATCTTCGCCCGCGCCCGCGAAGTGGTGACGTAGCCAAGGTTCGAGTTCAGCCAGTCGCGGCTCGGCGTGCCGTGCTTGCTGGTGATGATCTCGACCTGCTCACCGGTCTGCAGGCTGTAGTTGAGCGGGACGATGCGCCCGTTGATCTTCGCGCCACGGCAGTTGTGACCGATCTCGGTGTGCACGCGGTAAGCGAAGTCCAGCGGCGTCGCGCCTTTCGGCAAGTCGATGGCGTGACCGTCGGGGGTGAAGATGTAGACCCGATCCGGTTCGATATCGACGCGCAACTGTTCGGCCAGACCACCGATATCGCCCAGTTCTTCGTGCCACTCGAGCACCTGACGCAGCCAGGAGATTTTCTCTTCGTAGTGATTCGAACCGGATTTGACGTCGGTGCCTTTGTAGCGCCAGTGCGCGCAGACGCCGAGTTCGGCCTCTTCGTGCATCGAGTGCGTACGAATCTGCACCTCAAGCACTTTACCCTCAGGGCCGATCACCGCCGTGTGCAACGAGCGGTAGCCGTTCTCTTTCGGGTTGGCGATGTAGTCGTCGAATTCTTTCGGGATGTGCCGCCACAAGGTGTGGACGATACCGAGCGCGGTGTAGCAGTCGCGCATTTCCGGCACCAGCACACGCACCGCACGCACGTCGTAGATCTGGCTGAATTCCAGACCCTTGCGCTGCATTTTGCGCCAGATCGAATAGATGTGTTTGGCCCGGCCGCTGATGTCGGCGTCAACGCCGGTGGCCTGCAATTCGTCCTTGAGCTGGGTCATCACGTCGGCGATGAAACGCTCGCGATCAAGCCGTCGCTCGTGGAGCAACTTGGCGATCTGCTTGTATTGATCCGGCTCGAGGTAACGGAAGGACAAGTCCTCCAGTTCCCATTTGATATGACCGATGCCGAGGCGGTGCGCGAGCGGCGCATAGATGTCGAACACTTCGCGGGCGACACGGTTACGCTTTTCATCGTCGGCGGTTTTCACCGCACGAATCGCGCAGGTACGTTCGGCGAGTTTGATCAACGCGACACGCACGTCGTCGACCATCGCCACGAGCATCTTGCGCAGGTTTTCCACCTGCCCTTGCGTGCCCATCACCATCGACTGACGCGGACTGAGGCTGGCGCTGATCGCAGCCATGCGCTGCACGCCGTCGATCAGTTTGGCCACCACCGGGCCGAAGCGCTGGCTGATGGCCGCGAGTTCGATCTGGCCTTCGCGCACGCCGCGATAAAGCACCGCAGCGACCAGCGAATCCTGATCGAGTTTGAGGTCGGCGAGAATCTCGGCGATCTCAAGTCCCGTGCTGAAACTGCCGGAGCCTTCGGCCCACAGATTCTTCTTGGCATTGGACTGTTGTTCGGCCTCGCGAGCGAACTCGCAGGCTTCTTTCAAGGCTTCGCGATCCAGTGCCAGATCGACACTGACCGCGTGATCGAGCCAAGCCTCGAGATTGATACTGCCGTCAGTGTTGATCGGCTGGTGTGCTCTCACCTGTACCATCTTGCTTTACCTTCCCTACGACGCAGATTCAATGCGTCAAATCGCTGACCTCTACTGCCCGTTTGCGCTCGCGGGGCTGATGCGAGCGCTGCGCGGACAGGTCAGGCGGATTCAGACGAGCCATCCTGGCTCGCTTCAAATAACGCCATGGCCTCGACATGTGCCGTCTGAGGAAACATATCGAGAATCCCGGCACGTTTTAACCGGTAGCCCTGCTTGATCAATTCGACCGTGTCGCGCGCCAGCGTTGCCGGGTTGCACGACACATACACCAACCGCTTCGCGCCCAGGGTCGCAAGCTTGCGTACCACCTCGAAAGCACCGTCACGCGGTGGATCCAAGAGTACCGCAGAAAAACCGTTTCCGATCCACTGAGCATGGCTCAAAGGCTGGGATAAATCGGCTTGAAAAAACTTTGTGTTATGCAAATTGTTACTAGCAGCGTTGGCTGCGGCGCGATCAACCATGGTCTGCACGCCTTCGACCGCCACCACTTCACGCACGGATTTGGCCAGCGGCAAGGCAAAGTTGCCGAGGCCGCAGAACAGATCCAGCACGCGCTCATCGCTGCCTGGCTTCAACCAGTCCAGCGCCTGCGCGACCATCGCTTCGTTGACGCCGGCGTTGACCTGAATAAAGTCGCCCGGCCGGTAAGCCAGGTTCAAATCCCACTGCTCCAGGCGATAGCCCAGCGACTGCGTGGCATCGACCGGCTGTGGTTCGCCTTCGCCATGCAGCCACAGTTGCGCTTCATGGAATTGGCAGAAGTCCTTGAGGATGCTCAGATCCGCCTCGGACAACGGCGCCATGTGCCGCAGCAATACCGCCAGCGACGAACCGCTGAACAACTCGACGTGACCCAACGCTTGCGGCTTGCTCAAGCGACGGAGCATCTCCGGCAAACGGGTCATGATCGGTTGCAAGGGCTGTACCAGCACCGGGCACTCGCTGATCGCGACGATGTCCTGACTGCCAGCCGCGCGAAAACCGACTTCGAGTTTCTTCGCTTTCATGTCCCAGCGCACCGCGATCCGGGCACGACGGCGATAGCCGAATTCCGGGCCGGTCAGCGGCGCTGCCCACTCTTCAGGTTCGACACCGGCAACGCGCGACAATTGCTCGGCGAGCATGCGCTGTTTCAGGGCAAGCTGTTCGCTGTGGGGCAAATGCTGAACGCTGCAACCGCCACAACGACCGGCATGCTGACACGGCGCCGGGCGACGCAGTTCGCTGGCGGTGAATACGCGCTCGGTACGCGCCTCGACCACTTTACCGTGGGCGCCGAGCACCCGCGCTTCGACCTCTTCACCGGCAAGGGCGCCGAGGACGAACCAGGTTTTGCCTTCGAAAAACGCGATACCGCGACCGTCATTGGCCAGGCGCTCGATGCTCAAGCGCTGCTTCTTGCCGGTCGGAATTTGCGGGGCCTTGCTTCCGCCAGTGGGCTGAAAGCGCAAGCCTCTCTCGTGCTTGGCCATCAGTTGGGCGCGTCGAAAATGCCGGTCGACAGGTAACGGTCGCCACGGTCGCAGATGATCGCGACGATCACCGCGTTTTCAACTTCTTTGGACAGGCGCAGCATCGCTGCCACCGCACCGCCCGAGGACACGCCGCAGAAGATGCCTTCTTCACGGGCCAGACGACGGGTGACGTCCTCGGCTTCGCTTTGCGCCATGTCGACGATGCGATCAACACGGTCAGCCTGATAAATCTTCGGCAGGTATTCCTGCGGCCAGCGGCGAATGCCGGGAATGGCCGAGCCTTCCATCGGCTGCAAACCGACGATCTGCACGTTGTCGCTCTGCTCTTTCAAGTAGCGCGACACGCCCATGATGGTGCCGGTGGTGCCCATCGAACTGACGAAATGGGTGATGGTGCCCTGGGTCTGACGCCAGATTTCCGGGCCGGTGGTGGTGTAGTGCGCTTCAGGATTGTCGCCATTGGCGAACTGATCGAGCACCTTGCCACGGCCTTCGGCTTCCATACGCTGCGCGAGGTCGCGCGCGCCTTCCATGCCTTCTTCCTGACTGACCAGAATCAGCTCGGCACCGTAAGCGGTCATCGCCGCTTTGCGCTCGGCGCTGGAATTGTCCGGCATGATCAGGATCATCTTGTAACCCTTGATCGCGGCGGCCATGGCCAGCGCAATGCCGGTGTTACCCGAAGTCGCTTCAATCAGCGTATCGCCGGCGTGGATCTGCCCACGCAACTCGGCGCGAGTGATCATCGACAACGCCGGACGATCCTTGACCGAACCCGCCGGGTTATTCCCTTCGAGCTTGAGCAATAGGGTGTTGCTGGTGGCACCGGGCAGGCGCTGCAAACGCACCAGCGGAGTGTTGCCGACGCAATCGGCGATGGTTGGGTACTGCAAGGTCATGGCGTATTCGCAATCCAGACGTGCGGGGGCGCCTATCATACCGGCAAACCCGCGCAGGCCATATCACGCAAAGTGCGGTGCTTATGGTTTATGGGAATAAGCAGCATTTGTCTCACCACTCGTGAGACTTTTAAGCTCGGAAGTTTCATTTGTAGCGATGCGAATGGCCTCTTCGCGAGCAGGCTCGCTCCCACAGGGGACGGTGTCGCTCAAAAAATTAGTGCCAACAGTGCTAACAGTTAGAAGTGTTGATTACACAATCCGTGGTGAACAAAGATCCAATGTGGGAGCGAGCCTGCTCGCGAATGCGTCAGTCGGCGCAAAGTCACCTTCAGCCATCAAGCGCAAATTCAGCCGCAACCCCGCCCCGCTATTCTCCGCCCAAATAAACCCGCCCTGACGCTGCACCGCATTGCGCGCAATGCTCAGCCCCAAACCAAACCCTCCGTCGCCGGGCCGCGAGCCATCCAGTCGGGTGAATGGTAAAAAGATCCGCTGCAGATCCGCGTCAGCCACACCACCGCCCTGATCCTCCAGCCACAAATGCCAGTAATCGCCATCACGCCGCCCATCGAGCCGGACGATCCCGCCTTCCGGCGAATGCCGAATCGCGTTGCGCAAAATGTTCTCCAGCGCCTGCGCCAGCGTGTTGAGATTGCCGCGCACCCAGCACGATGCCTCGACCGAACACTGCAATTGCAGGCTCGGCCAACCACTTTCATAACAGGCGTTGTCGGTAAGCATTTCCCACAGCGCCTGAATCTGGATTGCCTCGTCGGGCAGTGGCGTGCGGTCGGTGTCGAGCCAAGCCAGTTGCAAGGTGTCTTCGACCAGCCGTTGCATGCCGTCGACTTCACGACCGATGCGCTCGCGCAATTGCGGCAGACCTTGCTCACTTTCGCTGGCCACGCGCAGGCGGCTCAGCGGCGTGCGCAATTCGTGGGACAGGTCGCGGAGCAATTGCTGTTGCAGGGCTACGGTCGATTGCAGGCGCTCGGACATCGAATCAAACGCCCTTGCCAGTTCACCGAGCTCATCCGGGCGCTGGGTAATCCCGCTCGACAGTCGTACATTCAATTGATCGGCACGCCAGGCGTTGGCCTGTTCGCGCAAATTATTCAGCGGCACCACCAGCAAGCGATACAACCCGACACACAACAGCAAAGTGAACAGTCCCGGAATCACGCCGTTAGTGATCACCCGCCAGAACACCCGATATTTGCCCGGCAGAAAACGCTCGGGCAATTCGATCACCAGACTGCCAGCGGCCGGGTCTTTGGGAAATGGAATGCGCAGCCACGGCCGCCCCTGTTTGTGAATCGGCCAGTCGAGGCCGCGCAAAAAGGTCAGGTGCTGGGTTTCCTGATCGTTCAGCGGATCGTTGCTCAGCGACTGCAAATTGCCGCCGATCACGCCGACCCAACTGGCCTCGCGCAATTCCATGCTCTGTAACCAGTCATCAATACCGCTGCGACCACCGCGCTGCCAGGCACGTTCGGCCTCACCGGCATACCGCGCCAGCGTGCCGCGCGCCTCGTCGGAGAGGAACTGGTTGCGCTCCTCCATGTAGCGGCCCCACGACCAGCTCAGCCAGATCATCAGCAGGCAGAACGCGACCAGCAGACAGGCGAGTTTCCAGAACAGCGAATGGCGGCCCGGCAGTTCAGACAGTTTCATCGGCACCGCTCAGTACATAACCCTTGCCCCACACCGTGCGCACTTCCCGCTCGGTGTAACCGATGGCTTTGAGTTTGCGGCGGATCTGGCTGATGTGCATGTCGAGGCTGCGATCGTGGGCCGCGTAGCCGCGTTGCAAAACGTGCTGATAAAGGAAGGCTTTGCTCAGCACTTCTTCATCATTGCGGTTGAGGGTTTCCAGCAGACGAAATTCGCTACGGGTCAGCCCGGCAGGTTGATCGCGGAAAAACACGTCGCACTGTTCATCGTCAAAATGCAGCGCACTGATCGTCGCGGCAGACGCACTCGCCGCCGGACGCCGATCCAGCGCGACCCGGCGCAGGATCGCTTCGATGCGCACATGCAGCTCGGCCATGCTGAACGGCTTGGGCAGATAATCATCGGCACCGAGGCGGAAACCGCTGATGCGATCGGCCTCGGCACCCAGGGCCGACATCAGCAGCACCGGCGTCGAATGGCTCTGGCGCAATTGCGTCAGCACGTTCAAACCATCCATGCCCGGCAGCAGAATATCCATCAGCACCACGTCGAACGGCTGGCGCTTGGCAATGTTCAAGCCCTCCTGACCGTTCTGGCACCAGGTCACCTGAAAGCCGCTGCGGCCCAGATGTTCGTGAACATAGGCGCCGAGTACCGGATCGTCCTCGATGGAAAGTATGCGTGGCTGGCCAACGGAAACAGGAGTCATGAGTATCTGCAAGTCATTCTCAGTTGAGGGCGATTATTCAAGATTGCCGGGCATCGGGCAACTGATGGTTAGCCCTTCGGACAAACGAGCACCTACGCGCTGACCGATGGCGACACCATTTTTCCGGAGATTGCCCGCGAGCAAATCGCTACACTGCGCCAATGTCGCGTGCCGGATGCACGCATGAGTCAACAGATCAGCGGGATGCAGGAGATAGGCGTGCTCAAGAAACTGGGAATCAAAGGTCGCGTGTTGTTGCTGACCTTGTTGCCGACCAGCCTGATGGCGCTGGTGCTGGGTGGCTATTTCACCTGGATGCAGCAGTCCGACTTGCAGAGCCAATTGATGCAGCGCGGCGAAATGATCGCCGAACAGCTGGCCCCGCTGGTCGCGCCCGCCATGGGTCACGGCAACAATGAGTTGCTGGAGCGCATCGCCACGCAATCCCTTGAACAACCCGACGTGCGCGCGGTGACCTTCCTTGCGCCGGATCGCTCGCCGCTGGCCCACGCCGGGCCGACCATGCTCAATCAGGCGCCGAGCGGTGACAGCGCACAATTGCAACGACGCAGCGGCAATGACGCGACGCGCTACCTGATGCCGGTGTTCGGTAAGCACCGCAACCTCGCCGGCGAACTGATCCCGGCAGAGTCCGATCGCTTATTGGGCTGGGTTGAACTGGAACTCTCGCACAACGGCATGCTGCTGCGCGGTTATCGCAGTCTGTTTGCCAGCCTTCTATTAATAGTCGCCGGTCTGGCCGGTGCCGCGCTGCTCGCGTTGCGCATGGGCCGCACCATCAACCGTCCGCTGGGCCAGATCAAACAGGCCGTCGCGCAACTCAAGGACGGTCATCTGGAAACCCGTCTGCCGCCGCTCGGCAGTCAGGAACTGGATGAACTCGCTTCCGGCATCAATCGCATGGCCGGCACCCTGCAGAACGCCCGCGAAGAGTTGCAGCACAGCGTCGATCAGGCCACCGAAGACGTGCGCCAGAATCTGGAAACCATCGAGATCCAGAACATCGAGCTGGATCTGGCGCGCAAAGAAGCGCTGGAAGCAAGCCGGATCAAATCCGAATTCCTCGCCAACATGAGTCACGAGATCCGCACGCCACTCAACGGCATTCTCGGCTTCACGCATCTGTTGCAGAAAAGCGAACTGACCCCGCGTCAGCTCGACTATCTGGGCACCATCGAAAAATCCGCCGACAGCCTGCTGGGGATCATCAACGAGATCCTCGACTTCTCGAAAATCGAGGCCGGTAAACTGGTGCTCGACCATATTCCATTCAACCTGCGCGACCTGTTGCAGGACACTCTGACCATCCTCGCCCCGGCCGCGCACGCCAAGCAATTGGAGCTGGTCAGTCTGGTGTATCGCGACACGCCGCTGTCGCTGGTCGGCGATCCGCTGCGCCTCAAGCAGATCCTCACCAATCTGGTCAGCAACGCGATCAAGTTCACCCGCGAAGGCACCATCGTCGCCCGCGCCATGCTCGAAGAAGAGCACGAAGACAGCGTGCAACTGCGCATCAGCATTCAGGACACCGGCATCGGCCTGTCGAATCAGGACGTGCGCGCACTGTTTCAAGCGTTCAGTCAGGCCGACAATTCGCTGTCGCGCCAGCCCGGCGGCACCGGGTTGGGGCTGGTGATTTCCAAACGCTTGATCGAGCAGATGGGCGGCGAAATCGGCGTCGACAGCACGCCGGGCGAAGGTTCGGAATTCTGGATCAGCCTGAGCCTGCCAAAAACCCGCGACGACGCCGAAGACCTGCCCGCCGCGCCGCTGCTCGGGCGTCGCGTGGCGGTGCTGGAAAATCACGAACTGGCGCGTCAGGCCTTGCAGCATCAACTGGAAGATTGCGGCCTCGACGTCACGCCGTTCAATACCCTCGAAACCTTGACCAATGGCGTCACCGGCGCGCATCAGACCGATCAGGCGATTGATCTGGCGGTGATCGGCATCACCAGCAATGACATGCTGCCGGAGCGTTTGAACCAGCACATCTGGGATCTCGAACACCTCGGCTGCAAAGTACTGGTGCTGTGCCCGACCACCGAGCAGACGCTGTTCCATCTGTCGGTGCCCAACCCGCACAGCCAGTTGCAGGCGAAACCGGCCTGCACGCGCAAGTTGCGCCGGGCCTTGTCCGATCTGGTCAATCCGCGCCAGATGCGCAGCGAACCGGGCGAGCCGTTGTCGAGTCGTGCGCCGCGTGTGCTGTGCGTCGACGACAACCCGGCAAACCTGTTGCTGGTGCAGACCTTGCTCGAAGACATGGGCGCCAAAGTGCTCGCGGTCGAGAGCGGGTACGCCGCTGTCAAAGCCGTGCAAACGGAATCCTTCGATCTGGTGCTGATGGACGTGCAGATGCCCGGCATGGACGGGCGCCAGAGCACCGAAACCATTCGCCAGTGGGAAAGCGAGCGGCATTGCACGCCGCTGCCAATCGTCGCCCTCACCGCCCACGCGATGGCCAACGAAAAACGCGCGCTGCTGCAAAGCGGCATGGACGATTACCTGACCAAACCGATCAGCGAGCGGCAACTGGCGCAGGTGGTACTGAAGTGGACCGGTCTGGCATTACGCAATCAGGCGCCGGATCGACTCAGCGACAGCGCTGCGCTCAACCATGAATTGCCGGTGCTCGATCACGACGAAGGTTTGCGTCTGGCCGCCGGCAAAGCCGATCTGGCGGCAGACATGCTGGCGATGCTGCTGGCCTCGCTTGAAGCCGACCGCGAAGCGATTCGCACGGCCCGCGACAGCCACGATCAAAACGCTTTGCTCGAGCGCGTGCATCGCTTGCACGGCGCCACCCGTTACTGCGGCGTGCCGCAATTGCGCGCGGCCTGTCAGCGCAGCGAAACCTTGCTCAAGCAGGATGACCCCAAGGCCTCGGCAGCGCTGGATGAACTGGAACGTTCGATCAATCGCTTGGCCACGCAAGCGAAGATCAGCGCCTGACCCAGCGCAACACCGCGTACCGCTGTTGCCGCTAAAGTGCTCGCGGGTGTTTCAACCCGCGTCGATGCTCCAGGAGGATTTCATGCGCACGATCGTTTTCAGCAGTCAGACCTACGACCGCGACAGCTTCCTCGCCGCCGACTGCCCGGCGGATCTCGAACTGCATTTTCAACCGGCCCGGCTCAGCCTCGACACAGCGGCCCTCGCCGACCAACACGAAGTGGTTTGCGCGTTTATCAATGACGATCTCAGTGCTCCGGTGCTGGAACGCCTCGCCGCTGGCGGCACGCGGCTGATTGCCTTGCGTTCGGCGGGTTACAACCATGTCGATCTGCCTGCCGCCAAGCGTTTAGGACTGGCGGTCGTGCGTGTTCCCGCGTATTCGCCGCATGCTGTCGCTGAACATGCGGTGGCATTGATTCTCGCCCTCAACCGTCGTCTGCACCGCGCCTACAACCGCACCCGCGAAGGCGACTTCACCCTGCACGGTCTGACCGGATTTGATCTGGTCGGCAAAACGGTGGGCATCGTCGGCACCGGACAGATCGGCGCGACCTTCGCGAAAATCATGCACGGTTTCGGCTGCGAGTTGCTCGCTTACGACCCGTATCCAAACCCGGACGTTGTCGCTTTGGGCGCGCGTTATCTGAGCTTGCCGGAGCTGCTCGCGCAGTCGCGAATCATCAGCCTGCACTGCCCGCTCAATGAGCAGAGCAAACACCTGATCAACCGCGATTCACTGGCGCACATGCAGGCTGGCGCGATGCTAATCAACACCGGGCGCGGCGGACTGGTCGACACGCCAGCGCTGATCGACGCACTGAAGGACGGGCAACTCGGTTATCTGGGGCTGGATGTTTACGAAGAAGAGGCACAGCTGTTTTTCGAGGATCGTTCGGACTTGCCGTTGCAGGACGATGTGCTGGCGCGATTGCTGACCTTTCCTAACGTGATCATCACCGCGCATCAGGCGTTTCTCACGCGCGAGGCACTGGGCGCGATCGCGGCAACCACGCTGCACAACATCGCGACCTGGGCGGCGGGTGCGCCGCAGAACCAGGTCGAGGGCTGACCGTTATTTCGGCGACAGCGACGACGCCAGAATCAGCAAGGCCAGCCAGCCGAAGCCGAACAGCCGTTGTTTCGCCGAGTGCCCGTTGCGCAGCAGGAACCAGACAAACACCATCGGCAGCAGGAAGATCATGATCTTCAGCCAGCCTTCGACCGGGCGGCTGCCATCGGCATTGATCTGCGGTTGAACCGGTTGCGCCGCTTGCTGACGACGACGGCGCCCTGCTGCGGCGGGCATCACTTTCGGTAGCGGTTCAGCGGCGGGCGGGACAACGGCCTCCGGCACAGCCTTGTTGCGCGGCAGACTGCCGAAAGAAATCGTCGAGGCCTTCGTGGGGGCAGCGGCGGCCTGCGCTTGCACATGCGCCGCTTGCTCGGCCATCGGAGCCCCGCAATGAATGCACACCAAGGCTTCGGAACTGATGTTCCGCTTGCATTCATAACATTCGATCAGCGCCATGTTCCGTTCCTTCAGAGTCGAGGGCGGCAGTTTGCCATGGGTGCGGGTCGATTTGAACCGGATCGAAGGTCGCACGCGCGCATCATCCTGCAATCGAGCCCGTGCTAGCATGTCGCGCATATTTGGAGGACCCATGGTCGAACACGATTTCCGCTACACGCTGATGAACCCGCAACACACCCTCACCGAATGCCGCGCCCTCGTTCCGGGCCGCTATCAGGTCACCGGCAACGGTGGTTCGATCCGCATCGGTGACGCGCTGTTGGTCACCCTCAAAGGCAGCAAGGATTTGTCCATGCGCCTGACCGTCGAAACCGTCCGCCATCTGATCAATCCGCCGGGCCAATGGACTGCGATGACCACCGGCCCGGTGTTCGGCGAACTGGCGATCCACACCTGGCAGGTCAACTGCGACATCTGCGCCAAAGAGCTGAGTTTTGAATTCGCCGTGGACGCCAAGCTGGGCAAAACCGCAGAGAAACCGGCCGCCACCGCGCGGATTGCCGAGCTGGGCTGGAAAGTCGTTGGCGACAAGCACCTGTGCCCGAAATGCCAGGAGCCTGCGTGATGAAACGCTTTGCCCTGACCGCGTTGGTCGGTGTTGGTCTGGTGGGTTGTGCGGCTGAGCCTGTGCAACTGCAACAAAACCGCAGCTACATTCTGGAGTGGATCGGTGAACGGCCATTGATGGATTACAGCCATCTAACCGTGACCCTCGGCGAGGATGGTCGCGCTTACGGCAACGGCGGCTGCAACCATTGGTTCGCGCCGTACACGCTGGAAGGCGACAAGCTGAGCTTCGGCAAAATCGGCAAGACCCGCAAACTGTGCGCGCCGGCGTTGATGGAGCAGGAGCAACGTTTCCTCGAGGCGCTGGAACATGTCGAGCGCTGGGACATCTCGCCGATCGAGCAGATGCGCTTCTGGCCGGTTGAAGGCAAGCCTTTGCGCTGGTGGCTGGAAGAGGGTTGATTTGTTAGTCCGCCAAAGCCCTCACCCTAGCCCTCTCCCAGAGGGAGAGGGGACTGATTGGGGGTTATTGGAGAGGTACGCCGACTTGAACGTGCGTAGCTGAATCCAAAATCGACTGGATCTGGTTTTGGCGAATTCACAATCAACTCGATTTCTCAGGTCGATGTAATTCGCCAGACACCTCGGTCGGCCCCCTCTCCCTCCGGGAGAGGGCTGGGGTGAGGGTCTGCTCTTAGAGGCTACTTACTTCGTAGCCTGCAACGCCTCCAGCTTCGCCATCACCCCCGCCGCCGTCTGCTCGCCCATCAGCTGTTCACGCACCTTGCCTTTGTTGTCGATGATGTACGTCACCGGCAGCGCTTCACTGCGCGGCACGTCGAACAACTCCGCCGGATCCTGCGCCAGCACGGTGAACTTGATACCGAGTTTTTCACTGGCCTCTTTCAGCTCCGCGCCCTGCACGTTGTCGAAGTTAACCCCGAACACGCCGACGTTCTTGCCCTTGAGCTCGTCAGCCAGATGATTGAGTTCCGGAATCTCCGTTCGGCACGGCCCGCACCATTCGGCCCAGTAGTTAAGCACTACCCATTGTTTGTCCAGACGCTCGGACGCGACTTTCTGCCCGTTCTGGTCGATGCCGTAGTCGTTGCCGCAGCCCCCCAGCATCAACGCCCCGATAATCGTCAATGCCGCTGCCAATCGCCGTGTCATGTCATGTTCCTTGTGAAAATTTAAACGCGCCTGCGACCCATCGCCTCTGACGGTTCTGGATTGCGCGCTGCACAGTTAGAATAGCCGCCACTTTACGCCAGAAGCGACCCGCCATGACCGATCTGACGCTTTATCACAATCCGCGCTGCTCGAAATCCCGCGGCGCGCTGGAACTTATTGAAGCCCGCGGCCTGAGCCCAAACGTCGTGCGTTACCTCGAAACCCCGCTGAATGCGGCGCAAATCAAGGCCCTGCTCGGCAAGCTCGGGATCAGCGCACGCCAGTTGCTGCGTACCGGGGAAGATGAATACAAAATGCTTCAATTGGCGGATGAAAGCCTCAGCGAAGCGCAATTGATCGACGCCATCGCCCAGCATCCGAAACTGATGGAGCGACCGATTCTTGAAGTCGGTGACAAAGCCGTCATCGGTCGACCGCCGGAAAATGTCCTGGAGTTGCTGCCGTGAGCGCGCCGTACATTCTGGTGTTGTATTACAGCCGCAATGGCTCGACCAACGAGATGGCGCGGCAGATTGCTCGCGGTGTCGAGCAGGCCGGCCTCGAAGCGCGTCTGCGTACCGTGCCGGCGATCTCCACCGAGTGCGAAGCCGTTGCGCCAAGCATTCCGGACGAAGGCGCGCTCTACGCCACGCTGGATGATCTGAAAAACTGCGCCGGCCTGGCCCTCGGTAGCCCGACGCGTTTCGGCAACATGGCCGCACCGCTGAAATACTTCCTCGACGGCACCAGCAACCTGTGGCTGACCGGTGCTCTGGTTGGCAAACCGGCCGGCGTGTTCACCTCCACCGCCAGTTTGCACGGCGGTCAGGAAACCACGCTGCTGTCGATGATGCTGCCACTGCTGCACCACGGCATGCTCATCACCGGTCTGCCGTACAGCGAATCGGCACTGCTGGAAACCCAGGGCGGCGGCACACCATACGGCGCCAGCCATCACGCTGGGGCGGACGGCAAAAAAGGTCTGGATCAGCACGAAGTCGCGCTGTGCCGTGCGCTCGGCCATCGTCTGGCCAAGACTGCGCAAAAACTGGAGGGCTGACGGTGGCGAAGAAGCCGAAAATCCTGCCCTCGGTCGAGTGGCTTGAGCCGCGCGTGAAAGCGATGCGGGTGGTCAGTCTGCTGAGCTTTTTTGCCTTGGCCGGGTTGCTCGCTGCGTACTATCTGATCTTCGCCGATCTGCACGGCGCGCGGCCGTGGGTGATTCTGCTGGTCGAGTTGATCCCGTGGCTGGTTCTCGCCCCGGCGATGATCATGGGCAGCGCCCGTGGTCATTCGTGGATGTGTTTTGTGGTGAATCTGTATTTCATCAAAGGCGCACTGGCGGCGTATGACCCGAACCGGCAGTTGTTTGGTGTGCTGGAGATGGTCGCGAGCCTGGCGGTGTTCTGCTCGGCGCTGTTGTATGTGCGGTGGCGGTATCAGTTGAATCGCAAGTTGGCGGGTGAAGGCGAGATTTCCGTCGCCTGACCGGGCGCCTTCGCGAGCAGGCTCGCTCCCACAGGGGATTTGTGAACGCCAAAGATCCCATGTGGGAGCTAGCCTGCTAGCGATTGGAGCGACTCGGTTTCAATGATTCACAGTGTACGAGAGCATCATCGAAATCTGGCTCATCGGCCTTCCGCCGCTCTCTTCATGCCACTGATTGAAGACATTCTGCACAATCGCCAGATCACGCTGGCTGGTCGGCACTTTGTCGACGATCTTCTGCGCGTTCAGCGCCGCAACCACGTCGTAGCTCGGCACAAAAGTATCCTTGCCGACCATGCGCAAAAACCGTGGCGCTGACAGCCCGCCGAGTTGATGGCCGTGCTTTTTCAGGTACGTCCACAGGCCGACGATATCGGTCACCGGCCAGTCGGCGATCAGTGCGCCGAAACTGCCCTTGTCCTTTTCAACATCGAGAATGAACTGCGCATTGCGCGGCACGCTTTTCAGTTTGCCGAGGTGGCGGATGATCCGCGCATCCTGCATCAGGCGTTCGAGGTGTTCGGCGCTCATCAGCACGACTTTTTCCGGGTCGAACTTGAAGAACACTTCTTCGAAGGCCGGCCATTTGGCGTCGACCAGACTGTGCTTGAGGCCGGCACGGAACACGCGCAGGGCCATGGTCGAAAGGTAGCGGTCGTCGCTGATTTTGCGCAGTTGTGCGGGAGTCTTGGGAACGGGCAGATGGGCTTCCAGTTCAGCCGCCGAACCGAAGCGGTTCAGACAGTATTCGTGCAGCCACTTGTAATCGCGCATGCCCTCTCCTATCGAATGAAACAAAAAACCAATGTGGGATCCTGTGGTGAGGGGATTTATCCCCGATGGGCTGCGTAGCAGCCCCAGACTATTCTGGGAGCGCTTCGCGCTCCATCGGGGATAAATCCCCTCGCCACAGGGGCCCCACAGAGATTGGGTTTACAGATTGACGACGTTCACGAAGCGCGAAGCCGCGGTTTCGTCGATCTTCAGGCTGGTGAAGTCGAACAGGTTGCGGTCGGCCAGTTGCGACGGGATGACATTCTGCAGACTGCGGAAGATGCTTTCCGTTCGACCGGGTGTCTTGCGTTCCCAGTCCAGGAGCATTTCCTTGACCACCTGACGCTGCAGGTTTTCCTGCGAACCGCAGAGGTTGCACGGGATGATCGGGAATTCCTTCAAGTCCGAATAGGCCTGAATGTCTTTTTCGTTGCAGTACGCCAGCGGACGGATCACCACGTTGCGGCCGTCATCGGCGCGCAGCTTGGGTGGCATGGCTTTCAGCGAACCGTTGAAAAACATGTTGAGGAAGAACGTCTCGACGATGTCGTCGCGGTGATGACCGAGGGCCATTTTCGTCGCGCCAATTTCGTCAGCAAAGGTGTACAGCGTGCCGCGACGCAGACGTGAACACAGCGAGCAGGTGGTCTTGCCTTCCGGAATCAGCTCCTTGACCACCGAGTAGGTGTCTTTCTCGACGATGTGGTACTCGACGCCCAGCTCTTTCAGATAGGCCGGCAGCACGTGCTCGGGGAAGCCCGGCTGCTTTTGATCCATGTTCACCGCGACGATCTCGAACTTGATCGGTGCAACCTTCTGCAGGTGCAGCAGCACGTCGAGCATGGTGTAACTATCCTTGCCCCCGGACAGGCAGACCATGACCTTGTCGCCGTCTTCAATCATG
This sequence comes from Pseudomonas sp. NPDC088885, assembly GCF_044750025.1. Taxonomy (NCBI): domain Bacteria; kingdom Pseudomonadati; phylum Pseudomonadota; class Gammaproteobacteria; order Pseudomonadales; family Pseudomonadaceae; genus Pseudomonas; species Pseudomonas sp. NPDC088885. The sequence continues at coordinate 20,855 of NZ_JBIVJB010000050.1, forward strand.
TTGAAGTCAGCAACCGCTTCGCCGGCCAGGCGGCGCAGGCGCTTTTGCAGTTTGTTCTGGTTGACCGTAAGAGTGCCCATGACGCGAAATCCGTGAGGTGTGACGAAAGGCCGGCATTTTACGCAAAAACCCTGGATGCGCGAAGGGCTGTGGTCTGTCCCTTCTAGCCAATTTCACTCAGAACCTGTGGCGAGGGGATTTATCCCCGTCGGGTTGCGAAGCAGCCCTAAAACCTGAGAACTCGTATTGCCTGACACTGCGCGGTGAATGGCTTGGCGACTGCTGCGCAGCCGAACGGGGATAAATCCCCTCGCCACAAAAGTGTTTCAAGCATCAAAAATGCCTTACCGGCAAGACCCCAAGGCGATTAAGCCCCGTGTTTACAGCGCGATTTGCTCTAAGCCCCTAATACCTGTGCGGTTAAGTCCTTTCTATACTGCGACATAAGGTCGCACACATCCATGACCTGACTTTGCTCGGCCTCATTGGCCCGTAGGCGCTCCGTTGGGGGGCGATGGCAATAACAAGAGGAGTGACTGGCATGATCCATCACGTAGTGGGACTTTTCACCCACCCCGATCAGGAATGGAAGGAAATCCGTGGCGACCAAGAGGAAAGCATCAGCCACATGTACCTGACGCACACGCTGATTCTGGCGGCGATCCCCGCCATTTCGGCGTTTATCGGCACTACCCAGGTCGGCTGGGTGATCGGTAACCGCGCGCCAGTAATGCTCACCGTCGAAAGCGCGATCTGGATGACCGTCATGTCGTACCTGGCGATGCTTGGCGGCGTCGCGGTCATGGGCGCTTTCGTGCACTGGATGGCGCGTACGTACGACGCCAACCCGAGTCTGGCCCGTTGTGTCGCATTCGCCACTTATACCGCAACACCGTTGTTTGTCGGCGGACTGGCGGCGCTGTATCCGCATATGTGGCTGGGGATGATCGTCGGCACGGCGGCCATCTGTTACACGGTTTATCTGTTGTACGTGGGGCTGCCGACGTTCATGAATATTCCGTCGGATGAAGGTTTCCTGTTCTCAAGCTCGGTGCTGGCGGTGGGTCTGGTGGTGCTGGTCGCCATCATGGCGTTTACCGTGATCGTCTGGGGGCTGGGCGTAGGGCCTGTCTACACCAACTAGCAAACGTCTTGTTCATAAAGGCCGCCGCGAGGCGGCCTTGTCGTTTGCCGGATGACCATTCGGCAGCTCGACGATTCGCAAGTCCCCAGGGTTGCGGCATACTCGACGTCTCTGGAGATCCATCAAGCATGCCCGAGCAACTCAATACCCGCGTCGAAGACTGTTACCAACTCGCTGAATCCTTTTTCAAACGTCACTTCCAACGCCCTGTCGTCAGTCTCAAGCTGCGCGGGCAAAAAGCCGGTGTCGCGCATTTGCACGAGAACCTGCTGCGCTTCAATCCGCAGCTGTACCGGGAAAACACCGAACATTTCCTCAAACAAACCGTGGCCCACGAAGTTGCGCACCTGATCGCCCATCAGTTGTTTGGCGACCGCATTCAGCCGCACGGCGAGGAATGGCAACTGATCATGCGCGGGGTTTACGAACTGCCGCCGGATCGCTGCCATACCTACGCTATCAAGCGTCGCAGCGTGACCCGCTATATCTACAAATGCCCGTGCGTGGACAGTGATTTTCCGTTTTCGGCGCAGCGACATAGCCTGGTGCGGCAGGGGCGGCGGTATTTGTGTCGTAGTTGCCGGAATACGTTGGTGTTCAGTGGTGAGATGCGAGTGGAATGACCCCCCCGATCGTTCCCATGCTCGGCGTGGGAACGCCGCCATGGACGCTCCGCGTCCACTGTGACGCAGAGCGTCACGGGATTCATTCCCACGCAGAGCGTGGGAACGAGCTAAAGAATGACCTTGTCCCGCCGCAGCTCTGCAATTTTCGCAGGACTAAACCCCAACTCCCCCAACACCCCATCCGTATGCTGCCCTAACACCGCCCCGACATGCCGCGGCGCCGGTAAATCCTCGGAAAACTTCAACGGACACGCCATCTGCGCCTGCGTCGTGCCATCCCCGCGCGGCACCTGCGTCACCAGTTCGCGCGCCTGCAACTGCGGATGCCGCACGGCCTCACTCAAATTCAACACCGGCTCGGCACACGCATCGATCCCGGCAAACAGCTCGCACAGTTCAGCGAAGTCATGCCGTTCGAACTCGATCTTCAACGCCTCCTTCAGCGCCCGCTGCTGCTCAGGTTTCGGTGACAAGCCTTGCGCCGCCAACTCCGGCCGGCCCAGCGCCGTACACAGCTGCTGCATGAACGCCGGCTCCAGACTGCCAACCGACATCCAACGCCCATCCCGCGAACGGTAATAGTCGTAAAAGCTGCCGCCATTGAGCATCTGGTCTTCCCAGCCCGGCTCCTCGCCGCAAGCGAGATAACCGGCGCCGGCCATGGCATTCAGGCTGAATGCGCAATCGGTCATGCTCACGTCCAGATGGGTGCCCTGCCCCGTTTGCTGACGCGCAATCACCGCTGCGAGTAAACCGATTACCCCGTGCAACGAACCACCGGCGACATCCGCCACTTGCATACCCAACGGCAACGGCCCGCTGTCGGCGCGACCGGTGTAACTGGAGAGCCCGGCGAGGGCGAGATAGTTGATGTCATGCCCGGCGCGATCCTTGTACGGGCCGGTCTGGCCGTAACCGGTGATAGACACGTAGATCAGTTTTGGATTGATCGCCTTCAACGCTTCATAACCCAGGCCCAATCGCTCCATCACGCCGGGACGAAACTGTTCCAAAACGATGTCGTGATCCGTCAGCAATTGCTTGATCACCTCGAGCGCTTCGGGCTGCTTGAGATCCAGCGCCAGGCTGCGCTTATTGCGATTGAGATAGGCGTGACTGGCGGACATCCCGCCATCGTGCGGCGGTAATACGCGCAGCAGATCCATGCGCGTCGGCGATTCGATACGCAGCACCTCGGCGCCCATGTCCGCCAACAACAGCGACGCGAACGGCCCCGGCAACAGCGTGGAGAAATCGAGGATTTTCAGTGAGGCCAGCGGTGCAGACATGGGCGAACTCCTTGGGCGATGCACTCAGCCTAGGCAGCCATTGCCGAAGCAGCAATCACCGGATATGTCAGCGGGTGTGACCGTTACGCTCAAATCGCAGGCAATAAAAAACCCTGTGGTGAGGGGGGGTATCCCCGTTGGACTGCGCAGCAGGCCCCTTCTCTTATCTTCAGAAGGGGCCGCTTCGCGACCCAACGGGGATGAATCCCCTCACCACAAGGGCTTTTTTACTTACTTGACGCTGCTCGGGGCCGGGCCTTCAGCCACACCCAGATCATCTTCAGGACGGGTATCAGCGATACCGCGACCACCCGAGGCCAGCTCGGATTGCAGTACGTCGGTGTCCAGCTCTTTCACCCACTTGGCAACCACGATGGTCGCAACAGCGTTGCCCACCAGGTTGGTCAGTGCGCGTGCTTCGGACATGAAGCGGTCGATACCGAGGATCAGCGCCAGACCGGCCACCGGCAGGTGACCTACCGCCGACAGGGTTGCGGCCAACACGATGAAGCCCGAACCGGTCACACCGGCAGCGCCTTTGGAGGACAGCAGCAACACCACCAGCAGGGTGATCTGGTGCGTGATGTCCATGTGCGTGTCGGTTGCCTGAGCAATGAACACCGCAGCCATGGTCAGGTAGATCGCGGTGCCGTCGAGGTTGAACGAGTAACCGGTCGGGATCACCAGACCCACTACCGATTTCTTCGCGCCCAGACGCTCCATCTTGATCAGCATGCGTGGCAGTACCGATTCCGACGACGAAGTGCCGAGTACGATCAGCAGCTCTTCACGGATGTAACGGATCATCTTCAGCACGCTGAAACCGTGCATGCGGGCGATACCGCCAAGCACGATCAACACGAACAACAGGCAAGTGATGTAGAAGCAGATCATCAGTTGACCCAGCTGCACCAGCGAACCCACGCCGTAAGCGCCGATGGTGAAGGCCATGGCACCGAAGGCACCGATTGGCGCGAGCTTCATGATCATGTTGATGATGTTGAACATCACGTGGGCGAAGCGATCGATGAAGTCGAGGATCGGACGACCGTAGTCACCCAGGCGATGCAGGGCGAAGCCGAAGATCACCGAGAACATCAGCACTTGCAGGATGTCACCGGTGGCGAACGCGCCGACGATGGTGGTCGGGATCACGTTGAGCAGGAAGCCGACAACGCTTTGGTCAGCGCCCGCCGCTACATAGGAAGCGACTTTCGAAGCGTCGAGGGTGGCAACGTCGATGTGCATGCCGTTGCCCGGCTGCACAATGTTGACCACAACCAGACCAACCAGCAGAGCGATGGTCGAAACGATTTCGAAGTACAGAAGCGCGTAACCACCGGTCTTGCCGACCGATTTCATGCTTTGCATGCCAGCGATGCCGCTGACCACGGTGCAGAAGATGATTGGAGCGATGATCATTTTGATCAGTTTGATGAACCCGTCACCCAGCGGCTTTACCGCCACGCCGAACTGCGGGTAGTAATGACCAAGCGCGATACCGATGATGATCGCGATGATCACCTGGAAATACAGGGATTTGTACAGTGGCTGACGAGTCGTCATTGCAAGTTTCCTCAAGAGCCCCGCGTGCAACATCCATCTGTTACGCCGCGAAACCTGAATTGCGAACCCTCCTGCACTGGAGGGATTTGTTGTTGGAGCGGCGTTTTCCGGGCGGGATAAACGCACGCTTCTGTCGCTCTTATCGCAAACGCCGTGCCACTTTGGTGCATTTCACGGCAAGCCTTTTGACATCAAGGGCTGCAGGTCTTTTTAGTGTCAACGTCCGGCGACTTGAGTGTGGCGGATTTCCGCCAACTCGCCGTTTGTCGTCCTACAATTTGGCGGAAATCCGCCTTGTTGCTCGCATCACCCCCGGCTACCATCCGGCGCCTGAGGAAGGATTTGCCGCATATGCGCGAACGCACCATCGCCAGTCATTTCGCCCGTGCCGCCCTCGGTGGCGCACGCCGCCTGGGTTTCGACTATTCGAGCCTGTTGCTGCAACTGGGCATCAGCCCGGAATTGCTCGACGAACCTCGCGCGCGTCTCGCGCCGGAACAGTTCACTCAATTGATCCAAGGCCTGTGGCTGGTGCTGGACGACGAATACCTCGGTTTCGGCAATGCACCGAGCAAGCCCGGCAGCTTCGCGATGATGTGCCACGCCTCGATTCATTGCCGCAATCTGGAGAAGGCTCTGCAACGCGGCTTATTGTTTTATAGCCTATTCCCGCAAGGCCCGCGCCTGACCCTGAGCCGCGAAGACGAATGGGTGCGTTTGAGCCTCGCCGATGCGCAATTGTGGGATCCGGATCACTTTTTGACTGAAAGCCTGCTGGTGATCTGGCATCGCCTCGGCAGTTGGCTGATTGGCCAGCGCATCCGGCTGGAGCAGGTGACGTTCAGCTACCCACGCCCCGAACACGGCGCGGAATACGATTTGCTGTTTCCCTGCCCGATGACGTTTGCCAGCGATCAGAGCAGCCTGCTGTTTCACAGCCGCTACCTGCACATGCCGTTGTTGCAGGACGAGCGCACGCTCAAACACTTCCTCGAACGTTCCCCCGCTGACTTGCTGTCGCGCCCGGATGACGGTGACAGCCTGAGCAGTCGGCTACGCCGCTTGCTCAGCCGTGACAGTGCGAATTGGCCGGATCTGGAAGCGGTGGCGGCGCAGATGCACATCAGCCCGCAGACGCTGCGCCGGCATTTGCGTGAGGAAGGCACGAGTTTTCAGGAGTTGAAGGATCAGCTGCGGCGGGATATCGCCATCTACCATTTGGGACGGGCGGATTTGTCGTTGCAGCAGATTGCCGAGCAGTTGGGGTTTTCTGAGCCGTCGGCGTTTCACCGGGCGTTCAAGAAATGGACGGGGCTGACGCCGGGGGCTTATCGGGCGCAGGAACAGTGAGGCACCACATCAAAAGCCCCTCACCCTAACCCTCTCCCGGAGGGAGAGGGGACTGATTGGGGGATGCTCGAAATCTCCGCCGACCTGAAACTTCACTGTTGAATCCATATTCAACACAAACCGCTCAGGTCGATCATTTTCCACAGGCACTTAGGTCAGTCCCCTCTACCTCTGGGAGAGGGGACTGATTGGGGGATGCTCGAAATCTCCGCCGACCTGATACTTCGCGGTTGAATCCATATTCAACACAAACCGCTCAAGTCGACCATTTTCCACAGACACTTAGGTCAGTCCCCTCTACCTCTGGGAGAGGGTTAGGGTGAGGGCAGCCCCCAATCACACCGCCGGAAAATGAATCCTGAACGCCGCCCCACCCATCGGTGAATCCCCCAGCGTCAGCTTGGCGCTGTAACTCTCGATGATGTCCTTGACCACCGCCAAGCCGATCCCCTGCCCCGGATGCTGGGCATCCAGCCGTTCGCCACGCTCGAGAATCCGCGCACGCTGATCCGGTGGCACACCCGGGCCATCATCCTCGATGCACAACTCAACCCCGGCATGACTTTCACGCACGCTGATGCGCACTTCGCCCAGACACAGGCGATAAGCGTTCTCCAGCAGGTTGCCCATCATCTCCAGCAATGCGCCCTGCTCGATCGGCACGTAACAATGCTCCGGCAAATCAAACGCCACGCGTACATGTTTGTCGCGATAGACCTTGTCCAGCGTGTCGCAGAGGCTTTTCAGTACCGGTTGCAGACGAACCTGATGGCGCACCAGGCCGCTTTTGCGCAGGCTCGCGCGTTGCAGTTGGTAGCCGATCTGCTGGCTCATGCGTTCGATCTGCGATTGCAGCACCCAGGCCTGATCGCGATCTTCCGGGCGTTGGGCCATGTCTTCGCTGACGCCTTGCAACACCGTCAGCGGGGTTTTCAGGCTGTGCGCCAGATCATCGAGGGAGTCACGGTAGCGGCTGCGCTGCTGGCGTTCGCTGTGCAGCAAGCGGTTGAGCGAGCCGGTCAGGCGCAGCAGTTCGCGCGGGTGTTGTTCGGTGAGGCTTTCGCGGGTGCCGCCTTCGATTTCGTCGAGTTCCTGACTGAGTCGGCGCAAAGCTTTTAAGCCCCAGGTCAGGCCGATCCACAACAGCGCCAGCAACACCAGCAAAGCTGCGCCGAAACCGAGGTAGAGGTTTTCACGCAAGCCTTCGAGGGTGACTTCGTATTCGCGCACCGGTTGCAGCGCGACGATGCTGAACGCCGCGCTTTTGCCGCCGAGCAGTTTGACTTCGACGTCATAGACGAAGAATTCCTGACCGTTGGCCTCACGAATCCGCGCGAACTCGTTGCCGAGGCCGTCGTAGCGCGGTTTGTAGTTGATCTGTTCTTCCTGGGTGGCTTTCGAGCGCCAGACCAAGTGCCCTTCGCGGTCGTAGATGTAGCCGAGCAGGCGGAAGTCGGTGAGGTTGAAACGCTCGTCCGGCAACTGATTCGGCATCACCAGCCGACCGTTTTCAATGCGTGCGGCAGAGATCAGCGTGGTGACGTCCGAGGCCAGCCGTTGTTCGATCGAGTCCTGCAACGCGAGGCTGAACGCGCCCTGCATCGCCGGGAGTAAGGCGAGCATGAACAACACCGCCAACGTGGTGGCGGCGAGCATCAGCCGGACGCGAAGCGAACGAATCAAGTGCAGCGCTCATTGAACAGGTAGCCGAGGCCGCGCACGGTGTCGATCGGTTTGAACCCGGCCGGGCCTTCGAGTTTGCGGCGCAGGCGGCCGACCAGCACTTCGATGACATTCGGATCGCGCTCGTCGTCGTCCGGGTAGAGCTGTTCCATCAAGCGATCCTTGGGCACCACTTGCTGGTGATGACGCATGAGGTATTCGAGGATGCGGTACTCGTAGGCGGTCAGCGCCAGCGGTTGTTCGTCGAGGGTCGCCTGTTTGCGATTGAGGTCGAGCAGCAACGGTCCGGCGACGATGGTCGACTGGGTGAAACCGCTGGAGCGGCGCAGCAAGGCATTCAGGCGCGCGTCGAGTTCTTCGAACTGGAACGGCTTGACCACGTAATCGTCGGCACCGGCGGCGAGGCCTTCGACCTTGTCCTGCCAGTTGCCGCGCGCGGTGAGGATCAGGATCGGAAAGGTCTTGCCGCCCGAGCGCAACTGGCGGATCAGGTCGAGGCCGCCCATGCCCGGCAGGCCGAGATCGATCACCGCCAGATCAAAGTTGAACTGCCCGGTCTGGTATAGCGCCTCTTCAGCATTGGCCACGGACTCGACCACGTGACCGCTCTCCGTGAGACGGGTTTGCAGGTGATGGCGCAACAGCGCCTCATCTTCGACGACCAACAGTTTCATAACGCTCTCCCGGGTAAATCCAGAATCTCCAAAAACACACCTGTAGGAGCAAAGCTTGCTCGCGAAAGCGGTGAATCAGTCAATTAGAAGTCGACTGATCCGGCGCCATCGCGAGCAAGCTTTGCTCCTACAATGATTTCGCTGTCGTCCTCAGAAGTTGTAGTTGGCCGACAGGTAAGTCTGCGCGCTGCTGTTCAGATCCAGCGAGCCTTGTTTGCTGCCGCCGCTTTCTTTCATTTCGGTGCTGGCATTGCTCATCAGGTAACGATAACCGAGTTCCACCGAGGTGTTCTGGGTGACTTGTTGCAACACACCCAACTGGCCGCCGACCGCATAACCGATGTCACTGTCGCGGCTGTAGCCTGGCGAATCCTGAGTCAGTTTAGTCAGACCCGCCGTGGCACCGCCGAACAACTTGGTGCTGCCGCCCACCGGGTAGAACAGATCGTAGCTGCCGAGCAGATTTTCCTGCCGCAGTTTAATGCCATTGTGCGAGCCCGACACGTTGTCGTAGGTGGCGTAGTAGCGACCCTGGCTGTTTTGCTGACCGAGGCGCACGCCGTAAGTGTTGTTGCCATCGATGGCGCCGGTGGCGTTCGGGTGACCGAGGTTGTCGTTCAGCGCGTTGGACTTGTCGATCTTGTCACTGGTCTGGCCGAAAGACAGGCCGGCGAAATTGGTGGTGTCGTCGGCATTGGCCGCGAGGCTGGAGCCCAACAGGGTAAATGCCAGCAGCAGTTTGTTTAAACGAGTCATGGGTATTTCCTCTTTCACAGTGCTGTTTGGGTATGGCGCAAGGTTACTGACCAGCCCCTGTACCGCCCCTGAACCGTCTCTGAACCTGACCTGAACCAAATCGTCTAGGCTGTTTTGACCACTTTCGATAAAGAGACCCCGACCATGCGCCTGTTCCTCGCCCTCACTTTGCTGGCGGTCAGCAGCCTGACTCAGGCAGCGATCAAGACCGAAGAAATTCCCTACCAGAGTGCCGACGGCACCAAGCTGATCGGCTATTACGCTTATGACGACGCTATAAAAGGCGCACGCCCCGGTGTCGTCGTGGTGCATGAATGGTGGGGCCTGAACGATTACGCCAAACGCCGAGCGCGCGATCTCGCCGAGCTTGGCTACAGCGCGCTGGCGATTGATATGTACGGCGAGGGCAAGAACACCGAGCACCCGAAGGATGCAATGGCGTTCATGCAGACGGCGAGCAAGGATGCGGCGGCATCGAGCAAACGCTTCGAAGCCGGTCTGGATTTGCTGAAGAAACAGCCACAGACCGACGTGAACAAACTCGCGGCCATTGGTTATTGCTTCGGCGGGGGCGTGGTGCTGAACGCGGCGCGTCAGGGTGAGCCGTTGTTGGGCGTGGTGAGTTTCCACGGCGCGTTGGCGACCAATACACCGGCGACGCCCGGCAGTGTGAAGGCGAAAATTCTGGTGGAACATGGCGCGCTGGACAGCATGGTCACGCCGAACAACGTCATCGCCTTCAAGTCGGAAATGGACAAGGCTGGGGCCAACTACAAGTTCGTCACGCTTGAGGGTGCCAAGCATGGCTTTACCAACCCGGATGCGGATCGTTTGAGCCATGGCGAACATGGTGGGCCGGATATTGGTTACAACAAAGCAGCGGATGAGAAGTCCTGGGCGGACATGAAAGCGTTCTTCCAGAAAATCTTTGGGTGAGTCAGTAAAGACCGAGATACGGCTTTCGCGAGCAGGCTCGCTCCCACACTGGATCTCTGCCACACACAAGATCCCCTGTGGGAGCGAGCCTGCTCGCGAAAGCTTCACCGCCGATCTCGACCTTGTCTCGACGAACCGGCAAAATGCCTGCCATGAACCTCACCCTCCCCGCCTGCTGCACCCCGCTTGATGCCGATTGGCCGTTGCCCTCGGTGCTGGCCGATACCGTGCTGCTCAGTACTCACTTCGATCCGGCGCAGCTGCTCGGCGATGACTTTCGTCGCAGCGCCATCGAGCCGCCGCCGAGCATTCAGCGTTCGGTGGCCAAACGTCAGGCTGAATTTCTCGCGGGTCGGATCTGCGCTCGGGCGGCGTTACAGCAACTGGAAGGTTCCAGCGTGGTTCCGCCGATTGGCGAAGATCGCGCACCGGTGTGGCCGGCGCATATCTGCGGCTCGATCACCCACAGCACCGGGCGCGCAGCAGCGATTGTTGCCAATAAACAGCACTGGCGCGGTTTGGGCATGGATCTGGAAAACCTGCTCAACGCCGAACGCGCCGAACGCCTCGCCGGGGAAATCCTCACGCCGGCGGAAATGCAGCGCATGGCGGCAGGCTCGCGGGATCAGTTGGCGTTGTGGGTGACGCTGACGTTTTCGGTGAAGGAGAGTTTGTTCAAAGCGCTGTATCCGATTGTGCAGAAGCGCTTTTACTTCGAGCATGCGGAAGTACTCGAATGGACTGAGGCGGGTGAGGTTCGGTTGCGGCTGCTGACGGATTTGTCGGCTGAGTGGTGCAGCGGGACGGAGCTGGATGCGCAGTTTGGCGTGCGGGATGGGCAGTTGTTGAGTTTGGTCAGTATCCACGCCTGAAATCTTTCAACGTCTGTTCAGGCCTCTTCGCGAGCAGGCTCGCTCCCACATTTTGAAATGCATTCCCCTGTGGGAGCGAGCCTGCTCGCGAAGGCGGCATCGCAGCCACCACAAGAATTACCGGCGCTCCTGGTTCCTCGGCCAACTCAAACTAAAACACGCCCCGCCCAAACTCTTGCTCTTGCCAATCAACGCCCGGCCGTCGTGCCAGTGAATAATCCGCCGCACAATCGACAACCCCAACCCGTGCCCGCCCGACGCCCGCGTGCGGCTGTCATCCAGGCGCAGAAACGGCGTGAAGATTTTCTCCCAGGCAACTTCCGGCACACCCGGCCCGTCATCCTCAACGTCGACCCGGCAACGCAATTGCCCGACCTGATAACTCACCGTCACGTTCGAACGGGCATGGCGCATGGCGTTGCTCACCAGATTCTGCAACGCGCGATGCAGATAACGCGGCTCAGCCTCGACCCAGGCATCGTCGTTGTCCGCAGCCGACAGACACAGCCCGCGCTGCACCGTGACCTCGGCGCGCAACGGCGCCAACTCTTCGATGACTTGATTGACCAACGCATCCAGATCAATCCGCTGGAAGGTCAGCGCCGGTGAGCCCTGCTCCAGTCGTGCGTAGGTGAGCATCTCATCGACCAGCTTATCGAGATCCTCGATGTCGTGATCCATGCCTTCGCGGTATTTTTCCAGCGCTTGCGGGGTGGTCGCCGAGCCGATCATTTCCAGACCGAAACGCAGACGCGCCACCGGCGTGCGCAACTCATGGGACACCGCGCGCACCAATTCACGCTGAATCGCCAGCAGTTGTTGCAAGTGCTCAGCCATGCCATTGAACGCCGCCGCCAGCCGCCCCACCGAGTCGGCACCGCGCGCCGGCACGCGAGTTTCCAGACTGCCCTTGGCGATGCGCGTGGCCGCCGCTTCAAGACCGCGTAAACGCCGTTCGAGTTGGCGCACCAGCAAGTAAACGATCAAGCCGATCAGACTCAGCCCGAGCGCGGCGATCAACACCAGCCACTCCGGCGGATAGGGATTCATCTGGTACAGCGGGCCGATCTCTAGCACCCACGGCGTGCCGACCATACCGGCGAACACGCGGATCGAATCGCCGCCCTTGCCCAGCGCCATCACCGTGTCGCCCTCGGCCACGCGGCGGCTCTGGTCTTCGTCCATGTCGGCGTCATCCACCGTGACCAAACGCAAATCGAATCCGAAGCCCTTCTCTTCCTTTATCTGCGCCAGCCGTTTCGGTTGGTCGGCGACCGGCACGCGCACCAGTTCATCGGCGAGCAGGTAAATAGTCGCGCGGGCCAGTTGCTCGCTGATCTGCTGCACCTCGCCTACGAGCACAAGCTGCTCTTTGTCGCTGACCAGTCGATAGACCTTCGCCGCGTGCGGGCCGGTCTGCTCGACCAACGCTTGGCCGCGCTGCACGCGGGTGCGTTGGGTCAGGTCGAGATCGGTGTCAGTAAACTTTTTCAGCGCCAACGGAATCCCCAGCAACCGCTCCCACACCAACAGTGCGCGATGGCGTTCGGTTTCGTTCATCGGTTGCAGGTTGCTGGCCATCAGCGAGAACGTGCCGTGGGCCAGACGCTCGCGGTACTGCTCGCTGCGCACTTGGTTGAGCAGGTTCAGCGCCAGCACGCCGAGCACTGCCACCAGAATGATCGCTGCGCACATGCCGCCGTAGATGCGCAGGAAGATCGAGTTCACAACGGCAGGTCTACGCAGGCTTCAGGGACGAACAGGTAACCTTTGCTGCGCACGGTTTTGATCAGGCGTGGATGGTCAGGATCGTCGCCGATTTTCGGGCGAATGCGCGAGATGCGCACATCGATCGAGCGATCCTGGCCGTCGTAACCGATGCCGCGCAGGGCTGTGAAGATTTCTTCCCGCGAGAGAATGCGCCCGGCGTTGGAGACCAGCAGCCAGAGCAAATCGAATTCGGCGCTGGTCAGTTCGATGCCGTTATCGCTGAGCCAGGCTTCGCGCAATGCGTTGTCGACCACCAACGGGCCGAATTGCAGGCGACGGCTTTTTTCGCTGGTCGGTTCGGGTGAGTCACTGCGTCGCAGCAACGCCTGAATCCGCGCCAATAACAAACGCGGGCGCACCGGTTTGCACACGTAATCGTCGGCGCCGAGGTCGAGGCCCTGAATCTGATCGGCGTCGTCGGTGCGCGCGGTGAGCATCAGGATCGGCCCGTCGTAACGGTCGCGGACTTTGCGGCAGATGCTCAGGCCATCTTCGCCGGGCAGCATCAGGTCGAGGATCACCAGATCCGGTTGTTCGTTAATGATCCGCGCTGCGGCGAGCGCACCGTTGCCTTCGATTTCCACGCGCAGTCCATTGGCTTGCAGGTAGTCGCGCGTGAGTTCGGCCAGTCGCTGGTCATCCTCGACGATCAATACCTGCCAGGCTTGTTGCTCCACCGGTGACCTCTGCTTTCTATTGTTATTAATAAGAAGGAACGTCTGACTCAACACAATTCCCTGTGGGAGCGGGCTTGCTCGCGAAGGCGTCGTGTCAGCCAACCTCTTAGTCATCTGACACACCGCATTCGCGAGCAAGCCCGCTCCCACAGTTTTCAATCCTCCCGTGTTTTTGTCATGTTTCTGGAGGATAAAATCGCGTTCACATGGCCCGATTGTATAAACGGCGTACAGCCAGAACACAAGTCGGTAAATGCGTTCGGACAAGGCGATTTTTTGTGGTAGGGTTCGCGCCCTTAAAAATCCGCTGAAGCGTTTTTCCCGGTGAGAAAACGGTGACAAACGGTCTAGCTCAGCAGGTTCGCGGCCTACACGAGAATTCCACCTTTCTTACACAATTTACGCACAGGTTTATCCACAGGTAGTACGTTGCAACACCCCTCGAAACGCATTATCTTGTAGCACGGCGCAAAAAAAACCCTACATATAGGGTTTTTGACTGAAAAGCCCAACCACATTTCAGACCTGAAACTCAAGCGATTTATTGCCGGTTTCCGGTTGAACCAAGCAAGTTTTCTGAAGACCAAACCGCACTTGCGGATGGCACCGTTTTTCAGGTCGGAAACGACCGAAACGGTACGGGTGTTGCAGTCATTACTGTCACCCGGGATGGAACCCGGCTCGAGCCTTGGCTCGCAGCCAAAAACTTCGGCAGGGACGCGGCGTCATTAGCCTTTTTCCTACTGGTCCGAAGTTGTTATGCCCGACGCCCGTCGGTTGTAGTGCTTCTGGCCAGAACGGTGGGCACCATGATGGTGCCCAAACAAACTAGAGAATGTGGAGATCACCCCCCATGCAAACCGACACAACTCGCGAGAACCCGCAGGGCACCTTGCCGCAGGCCGCTGATTCGAATTCGGATCTGGCAGCCACCGCGCCTGGTCAACTGCGCGTGATCAAGCGTAATGGCACTGTCGTTCCTTACACCGATGACAAGATCACCGTCGCTATCACCAAAGCGTTCCTCGCAGTTGATGGCGGCACCGCAGCCCCCACGTCGCGAATACACCACACAGTTTCCCCCCTGACCCAACAAATCACCCCCACCATAAAGCGTCGC
>NZ_JBIVJB010000051.1:0-33970 GCF_044750025.1 Pseudomonas sp. NPDC088885
TCCCGCCGGCTTTCGCCTGCGGCAAGGGAGCGGCTGCATCAGACTACGAACTTGAATCGCCGGGCCTTGCTGCGGGTGCAGTCGGGCGTCATCAGCTAACTCCATTCACTGGCGAGTATAGTCAGCGGCTGAGAATTGCAACGTGGCGAAGTAAATGATCTGAAACAGCTGGAACTTGCGTTCAAGGGCACGAATGGAGAAGGATGCAGACGAGTGGTGGCAAATCGATATAACGCAGCTGCATCAAGGATGAAATAATTATGACAAATGCGTCTTAGCAATTTTCGTAAGCCAGCTAAGTTATGTCTTCCCTAATTCATTGCCTTGTTTCCTGGAGTTTTCATGAACACCGCCGCATTGCGCGAGCAGATCCAAACAGCCCAACAGCACGAGAAAGACACCGGCCTGCTGACCCGTCAGCTGGAAAGCAAGCTGCCTCATTTACACCCGGCCATTCAACTGCCGGAAGCCGACGCCCAAGGCGTGCTGACGCGTTTTGTCGCCGCCTACATCGATGAAGTGCCAGACCTGCTGGATGCAGCCAATGAAGTCGCCAGGGAAGCGGGAATCGAATCGCAGATCAAACCGGTGCTGAAAATCGCCGAGCAGTATTTCCTCCAGCCACCCGCCATCATGGCCGGGCATGTTGGCCTGGATAGCCTGCTGGATGAAGCCTATCTGGCGCACCGTTTTGTCGAAGAGGTCAACGACCTGTACATCAAGCATTTCGGCCAGCCACTGATCCCTTTGGACATGACGGTCGCCAACTTGATTGCTCACCAATTGATCGGTGAGGAATTTGCCAACCAACTGGACGAAGCGGTGCATCACGCGATCGACGAGATGCTCAACGACGAAAGTTTTGCGCTGGAATCGGTAGAAGCCTACCGCGAAAAACTCAGCAGCCCGGACACCGGCGCCGCGTGGAAACGCTGGCCATGCATGAGCCGCCGATTGGGCGTAGGCCTGGAACTCGACCAGCCTGCCGCCTGATTTCACACGATCCAATGTAGGAGCTGCCGCAGGCTGCGATCTTTTGATCTTGTTTTTTACAATCAAGATCAAAAGATCGCAGCCTGCGGCAGCTCCTACAGGGGTTGAGTTCAGCCGGGAATTTAACCGGCTGCACCGATGCCTGTTGTTGTGCGGATCCGCCCCTCAAGCCGTCGCTTCAACCCGCGTGACTCGATCAACAGCTTCGCCGCATTCGCCCGGCCCCATTTGATTTGAAGCCTTGTGCAAATCTCAATGTGGGAGGGGGCTTGCTCCCGAAGGCGGTGTGTCAGTCACTAACAATGTCGACTGATCCACCGCTTTCGGGAGCAAGCCCCCTCCCACAGGTTTTGTGTTCGCAACAGGGAGTTTTCAGCCGGCTGCACCGATGCCTGTTGTTGTGCGAATCCGCCCTTCAAGCCTGCGCTTCAACCCGCGCGACTCGATCAACAGCTTCGACCCCTTCGCCGCATTCGCCCGGCCCCATTCTTCCAGCAACTCCAGACACGAATGGTCGATGTAGCTCAAATTATTGAGCGGCACATGCACCGTCACGCCTGCCGGAATACTGTTGAGCACCTGGGTCAGCGCCGGCACTTTGAGGAAGGTCGCCGCGCCGATCAAACGCAATTCCATCTCGCCGTCCTGCGGCAGATCGATCAGGCTGATCTTCAACCGCGAGGCCTTGAACGCCAGCTTCAACAACGTCAGACCGAAACCCAGCAGCACACCGGTCAGCAGGTCGGTGAAGATGATCGCCAGCGCCGTCGCGGCATAGGTAAACATCGGCATCCGCCCATAACGGCTCAGACCGCGAAAGGCTTTCAGGTCGACCAGTTTGAAACCGGTATACACCAGCACACCGGCCAGACTCGCCACCGGAATGCTTTGCAGCACGCTCGACAGCAACAGCACGAACGCCAGCAGCCACAGGCCATGGAAAATCGTCGAGTAGCGCGTGGTCGCACCGGCCTGGACGTTGGCCGAACTGCGCACGATCACCCCGGTCATCGGTAGTGCGCCAACCAGACCGCAAAGCATGTTGCCGACCCCTTGCGCCGACAGTTCACGGTCGAAATCAGAACGTACGCCACTGTGCATGCGATCCACCGCAGCAGCGGACAACAGGGTTTCGGCACTGGCAATAAAGGCTACAGCGAACGCCGCTATCAACAACGTCGGATCGGCCAGACTGAGCAGATCTGTCGGCTTCAACCAGTCGATGGCTTCCGCGAGATTCGCCGGCACCTCAACGCGTTTCACCTGCAAGGCCAGCATCAGGCTAGCGCCCGTCGCCAGCCCCACGCCGAGCAGCGCGCCGGGAATAAACCGTAGCGAATGTGGGCGGAATTTTTCCCACAACCACATCACCGCAATCGTCGACAACCCGAGCAACCCGGCCTGCCAACCGAACGACGGCACGGCCTGAGCCACCGCCGCCGGGAATGCGGCGAGGTTATCCAGCCCGGAAGGCTTCGGTGACGCATCGAGCATCACATGCACCTGCGACAGCACGATCAACACGCCAATCCCCGCCAGCATCCCGTAGACCACCGCTGGCGCCGTCACCCGGAACCAGCAACCGAGCTTCAAGCGCCCGGCCACCAGTTGCAGAAAACCGGCGAGCAGCAGAATCGGCCCGAGCATCTCGATGCCGTGCTGGCGCACCAGTTCAAAGACCAACACCGCCAGACCCGCCGCCGGCCCACTGACCTGCAACGGCGACCCCGCCAGCCAACCGACCACCAAACCACCGATGATCCCGGTGATCAAACCCTTTGCCGGCGGCAACCCTGACGCAATCGCAATGCCCATGCACAGCGGCAGAGCGACCAGAAACACAACCACTGAAGCGAGCAGCTCCCGTGGCAACACCGCTTTCAATTGAGCCGCACGCATGGCGATTCTCCCGACGTTTTCTTCAGGCATGGCGAGGCCGGGCCGCTGAATCAGCGACCGGCGTCAAACCACACAGATGTTTAGGAAGATTTAGAAGCGCGCTTTGGGCGTCGCCACCGGAATCGGATGGCTGCCGTCGAGCGGCAGGAAGCGTCCCTGATCCGCGTCGTAAGCTTTGATTTCGCTGGTTTCGATGTCGTAAACCCAGCCATGGATGAACAGATGACCGTTCGCCATGCGCGAGGCTACCGAAGGATGGGTACGCAAGTGCTGCAGTTGGGCGATGACGTTTTCCTCGGTGAGGATCGGCATGCTTTCTTTTTCGTCGGCGCAGTTACAGTTCTCATGCACCATGGTTTTCGCGACTTCAGCGTGACGCAACCAGGCTTTGACCGTCGGCATTTTTTCCAGGCTGTCCGGGTTGAGCACCGCACGCATGGCGCCGCAATCGGAGTGGCCGCAGATAATGATGTGCTGCACGCCGAGCGCCAGTACCGCGTATTCGATCGCGGTGGAAACGCCGCCGTTCATCTGGCCGTAAGGCGGAACCACGTTGCCGACGTTACGGGTCACGAACAGATCGCCGGGCGAGCTGTGCGTAATCAGCTCGGGGACGATGCGCGAGTCAGCGCAGGTGATGAACATCGCTTTCGGCGCCTGGGCCGTGGCGAGTTTCTTGAAGAGTTCTTCCTGCTGCGGAAAAATCTCATGATGAAAATGCAAAAAGCCATCTACGATCTGGCGCAGCGCTGCATCGGCGGATTCCGCTTCTGGGGACGGCGCCGACGCAGCCAGCGGCTGTTTATCCTTATCACTCATGATTCATCCTCTTTGACGGATTCAGGGAATCTTCCCCGGTATTCCGGTATGAAGCCAGTGGCTGTTTAAAACTATCGCGGTCATCCAGACCGGTCAGTCACTCGATGAACAAGGTAGCCGCCGAAACTTAACTGAAACTGAATCAACCGCTCTAGAACGTGTGTTCCAGGTCACAAAAAACGTGACTGGCAGTTTTCGGCGGGGGGATACCAGCCCCTCAAACCTGTGCTAATTGTCGCTAAATCAATGACGTCTGGCGAGGTAGCAGACAGAAGGTTTGGTGATGCCGCTCTCAGTCTGCCTTTTAGCGATCGGGCTACATTGATCCAAGGGCTGTAGCGATGTAATGAGTTAGTTGTTAATAACGAAGTTGCGTTGTTGTTGATAATGGTGTTTATTTCTTGAAATAACTAACTAGTTGCGGTTTGATAGTTTAATTTTTATAGTTTTTCGGTGGGCGCAACTTTCGCGCTCTTATTAAAACTTTCAAGGATTGAAAATGACTACTTCGACTATTTTTGCAACTACCATGAATGCGCTGCGCGAATATCATAAGGCGCACTGTGACCATACGCCTGGTGCACGTCGTCAGGCGCTGGTTAAACCGGTTTATTCGACTTTGTCGACACTGACTGCCCTGAACCCTGAAGAGCAGGCTGCAATTGATGATCTGAAAAACGACTCTCAGCGAAGCGGTACAGTTAGCACTACCGTGATCCAGACCCAGATCACTGCGGATACCGAGGACTTCAAGAAAACCAACGGCGGTGATGACGCCGCTGCCGAATTCCGCAAACGCATGGAGGAGAAACGGGCAAGCCAAAAAGAAGCATCGAATAAACAGATCGACCATATGTACGATAAGGCCATCGGTATTGGCGAGAAGTATCCTGCTACCCAAGGCGCTATTCTTTCCGTTGCTGACAAGATCATGGCGTTCTTCAGTAACCTGTACAACGAGATTTATTTCTGGATCAGCAATATCGTTGAGAAGTTCTTAGTGTGGGTAAAAAACGCTTGGGAAAACATCAAAAATACTTTCAATACCATCGTCGACTGGATTAAGGGTTGGTTCTAATCAGCTTCTTGCTTAATTAATCAAGTTGTAAATCGCCTGTTCGAGCTTAGGCTCGATCAGGCGTTTTTTTGCGACGCCTATCTACAAGAGCGACATTTGCGCGCCCGGCGGGCAAAAAGCTGTGCAATCGAGGTTGTAGCCTTCGCGATGATTGAGGCCAAGGCGTTTAATCGCTTTGGCAAAGCGTTGCGCGAGCAGGTCGGCAAACGGCCCTTCGCCACGCATGCGGGCGCCGAAACGGCTGTCGTAAAGCTCGCCGCCACGGCTCTGGCGGATCAGGCTCAGCACATGCGCAGCGCGTTGCGGATAGTGCGCGGCCAACCATTCCTCGAACAGCGGCGCCACTTCCAGCGGTAAGCGCAACATCATGTAGGCAGCGCTTTGCGCACCAGCGGCGTGCGCCTCGTTGAGCAGGTTTTCGATTTCGCTGTCGTTGATCATCGGAATCATCGGCGAACACAGCACGCCGACCGGAATCCCCGCTTCGCGCATCACCCGAATCGCGCGCAAGCGTGCTTTCGGCGCAGCGGCACGCGGTTCGAGGATGCGTTTGAGTTCATCGTCCAGCGTGGTCAGGCTGATCATCACCGCCACCAGCCGCTGCTGCGCCAATTCAGTCAGCAGATCGAGATCGCGAAGAATCAGCGAGCCCTTGGTGACGATGGTCACCGGATGCCGGTAGCGCAGCAGCACTTCGAGGATCTGCCGGGTGATTTTGTGTTCGCGTTCGATCGGCTGATACGGATCGGTGTTGGAGCCCAGATTGATCGGCGCGCATTGATAGCCGCGTTTGCTCAGCTGTTCTTCCAGCACTTGCGCCGCGTTGGTCTTGGCGATCAGCCGAGTTTCGAAATCCAGTCCCGGCGACATGTCCCAATAGGCGTGACTGGGCCGCGCGTAGCAATAAATGCAGCCGTGTTCACAGCCTCGGTAGGGATTGATCGAGCGATCGAAGGGCAGGTCGGGCGATGTGTTACGGGTGATGATGGTTTTCGCGGTTTCGATCATCACCTCGGTGTTCTGTGTTTCGGGCACTTCCTGATACCAGCCGTCGTCCTCAGCTACCGAACGGCTCGGCGCGAAGCGGTTGTGCGGGTTGGTCGCGGTGCCGCGGCCGCGTGGGGGCAGGGCGATGGACATCAGTTGGATCCTTGGTCTGTATATCCATACAGTAATCGCAATAGGCGCGTTTTGGCCACTACCGTTTGGCTGCCCGGCAAGAAAAGCTGCGCGTCGGATGTTATCGACAATAAGTAAATTGTTATGTGCAAACTAGCGAAACAACTATCGGCTGGTTATTCGGTTCTTGAATTTGTAGTCTTTGGTGGTGTTCGAAACTTAATAAATAAAAGGATTTAGTTATGTCGTTTTTCAATGCTCGCGGTGTTTTTCTGCAACTGATGCAACCTGGCCCGTCGGAGCCTAATACACTGGTTTCCATGCAACTGGCGCGCAAGGAGTTGGCGTGGGACGCGCAAACTTCGACCGAAAGCGAATTGCTGGTTGATTCGATCATGGTCACCGCAACCTCTAAAGACGGCGGCAAGACCTTTACCATTGACCGTCTCAATCAAGATGTGGATCGCGACGGTGTGATTGGCGATGCAGACAAAGCCAAACTGGCGGCGCTCGCCAAAGCTTATGCAAGTATCATCAATCCGTAACTAAGATAGTTTTCATATTTATAAAAAAAACCCTGCTTGATTGCTCAAGCAGGGTTTCTTTAGTTGCAACTAATCAACGAGTGTCGATAGTTGCCTGGCTCAAATCGCCTTTGCGCAACTTCGCTACATCATCGGCATTCACGGCCGAACCCTTATTACCCCAACTGCCACGAATAAAACTCACCACATCCGCCACTTCCTGATCCGACAAACGCCAGGCGAAACCCGGCATGGTGAAAGTAGAAGGCGCAGTGTGCGTCGCAGGCAGGGTGCCGCCCTTGAGCACGATGTGAATCAGCGAGGTCGGGTCTTCCGATTGCAGTACCGGATTCCCCGCCAGTGCCGGGAACACACGCGTGTAACCGTGGCCGTCAGTGCGGTGGCAGGCCGCGCAGTTGTCGATGTACACCGAAGCACCGCGCTGGCTGTCGTCGCCATTCCACAAGGCTTTGGCGGCTTTCTCTTCGTACTGATGCGGCTGA
This sequence comes from Pseudomonas sp. NPDC088885, assembly GCF_044750025.1. Lineage (NCBI taxonomy): Bacteria > Pseudomonadati > Pseudomonadota > Gammaproteobacteria > Pseudomonadales > Pseudomonadaceae > Pseudomonas > Pseudomonas sp. NPDC088885. The sequence goes on from NZ_JBIVJB010000051.1 coordinate 6,936, forward strand.
TCGGCAGGATCATTGGCCGGCAACGATTTGAGATAGCGGGCAATCGCGGTCAGGTCGGCGTCGGTCATGTATTGCATGCTGTGGGTGACCACGTCGCTCATGCCGCCGAACACCGCGCTGCGATCGCTGCGACCGGTTTTGAGAAACTGCACCAGTTGCTCTTCGCTCCAGCCGCCGAGGCCATCCTTGTGATCGCCGCGCAGGCTCTTGGCGATCCAGCCTTCCAGCGGCGCACTGCCGGCGAGGAAGTTGCTGCCATCGGCTGCGCTCAAGGATTTTTCCTGCATGGTCAGCGCCCGTGGCGTGTGACAGGCACCGCAATGGCCGAGGCCCTCAACCAGATACGCGCCACGGTCGATCACCGGGTCGGTACTCGTTGCTTTGTAGTCCTCGACCTTCGGCGCAAACATCCAGCGCCAGCCCATCAGCGGCCAACGCATGCTCAACGGCCACGGAATGTCGCTGGCCTTGTTCTCCTGCGCGACCGGTTCGACGCCGTGCATAAAGTACGCGTACAGCGCCTGCATGTCGGTTTCGCTGACACGCGCGTAGGACGGATACGGCATCGCCGGGTACAACGTACTACCGTTTTTAGCGACGCCATGGCGCACGGCCTGATCGAAGTCTTCGAAGCTGTATTCACCGACGCCGGTTTTATCCGGGGTGATGTTGGTCGAGTAAATCGTGCCGATCGGCGTTTCCATCGGCAGACCACCGGCGAACGGCTTGCCGCCCTTGGCCGTGTGGCAAGCCACGCAGTCACCGGCGCGGGCGAGGTATTCGCCTTGTTTGATCAAGGCTTGATCAACCTCAGTCGCATGGATTGAGGCGCTGCCGAGCAGGGCCAGGGTCGCGATAACGAAATTCTTCATGGTCATCGCTCCTTAAGCCTGAACCAGCGGGCCGGGGTTTTTCAGGTACTGCTCGCGGATCGCTTTTGCCGACCAGTAGGTCAGTGCGGCAACCAGCCCTGTCGGGTTGTAGCCCAGGCCTTGCGGGAACGCCGAGGCGCCCGGAACGAAGACGTTGTGCACGTCCCAACTCTGCAAGTAGCGGTTCAGCGCGCTCTTCTTCGGATCGGTGCCCATGATCGCGCCACCGTTGAGGTGGGTGGTCTGGTACGCGGCGGTGTTGAAGTGGTCGCCGACTTTCTTGCCGATCACCGCAATGGCTTTCGGGCCCATCGCTTCGGCGACCTTGCCCATTTTTTCGACCATGAAGCGGTTCATCTTGATGTCGTTTTCCTGCCAGTCGAACGTCATCCGCAGCAGCGGCAAACCGTAGGCATCGCGGTACACCGGGTCGAGATCGAGGTAGTTGCCACGGTAGGACTGATGCGCGCCGTGGGCGTCCATCGACACTTGGTGGGTGTAGTAATCGGCGGTCGCACGTTTCCACGCACTGCCCCAGGCCGGCGTGCCCGGCGGGTTCGAGGTGCCGGCGATCGGTCGGCTGCCCGCTTGGTTGACCCACATCGGCGAACCGCCGACGAAGCCGTGCGGGCCGTGGTCGAAGTTGTCGGCGTTGAAGTCGTCCAGCGCCACGCCGTTACCGCCGGCGCCGATGAAGTTGTTGGTGTGGGTGTCCTTGTCAAAGAACGCCTTGATGGTCGCCATGTTCTGGTAGGCGAAGTTACGCCCGATCACTCCTTCGCCAGTCTTCGGGTCGTACGGTTTGCCGATGCCGGACAGCAGCAGCAAACGTACGTTGTGCAACTGGAACGCGCCGAGGATCACCAGATCCGCCGGTTGCTCCATTTCGCGACCCTGTGCATCGATGTAGGTGACGCCGGTGGCTTTGCTCTTGGTGCTGTCGAGGTTGATCCGCAGCACGTGGGCGTTGGCGCGCAACTCGAAATTCGGCAGCGGCTTCAGCGCCGGCAGAATGTTCACGTTCGGCGACGCCTTGGAATACATGTAGCAAACATAACCGCTGCAAAAACCGCAGAAGTTGCACGGGCCCATCTGCGCGCCGTAAGGGTTGGTGTACGGCCCCGACGTATTCGCGGACGGCAGGTTGTAGGGTTTGTAACCGACTTCTGTAGCCGCTTTGCCGAACAGCTGTGCGGAAACCGTATTCTTCTGCGCTTCCAACGGGAACGGGTTGGAGCGATCCGGCGCGTACGGGTTGCCGCCCTTGCCCTGACCGACCAGTTGGCCTTTCACCGTCCACGCTTGACCCGAGGTGCCGAAAACTTTTTCGGCGTAATCGAAGAACGGCTCCAGCTCTTCATAGCTGACGCCGAAGTCCTGGATGGTCATGTCCTTGGGGATAAAGCTTTTGCCGTAGCGCTCTTCGTAATGGCTGCGCATGCGCAACTCGATCGGGTCGACCCGGAAGTGCACACCCGACCAGTGCAGGCCGGCGCCACCAACACCGTTGCCCGGCAGGAACGCGCCCAACTGGCGGTTCGGCAGGGCGATGTCGTTGACGCTGTGGCGGATGGTGACGGTCTCTTTGGAGATGTCCTGAAAGAGTTTTTTGCGCACGCTGTAGGTGAGTTCGTCGATCACCTGTGGATAGTTGCCGTCGGGGTAAGTGTCCTGCATCGGCCCGCGCTCCAGCGCCAGCACGTTGAGGCCCGCTTCGGTCAGCTCCTTGGCCATGATCGCGCCGGTCCAGCCGAAACCGATGATGACTGCGTCTACTTTCTTCAATACCGTTGCCATGCTTACGCCCTCTCGCCGCGAATCGACACTGCCGGGAAGGGGTATTGCTCGTTGCGTTCGACCCAATCCATGAAATCGGCGCGGGCGCCGGGGAAACCGATCATCGTCCAGCCAACCATGCCTTTATTGCCACCGTGGATCGGGTCGCAGAAGAAGCCTTCCTTGGTGTTTTGCAGCAGCAGGTTGAAGAAAATCTTCGCCGGAACCGCATCGAACTGCGGCTTGCCGGCTTCGAGTTGCTTGAGCAAATCTTCTCGGGTAGCGCTGTCTTGGTCGGCAAATACTTTACCGTTGAGGGATTTTGCCCACTGATCCGTGGCGGCGATGCCGAGGCGATAGATTTCTTTCGGTACCAGTTTGCTCTGCCAGCCCATTTCCGGCGCAGCGTCGGCATTGAACGGGCCTTGCATGTACCAAAGGGCACCGGCGGCGTACGGCGTGTTCATTTGGCGATCGATGTATTCCGGCACACCGGCTTCGAGCGCGCCCGGGCCTTGGGCATCGTTGGGGATCAACTGCGCGACGGCGGCATTGATGAATGCCCATTCTTCGGCGGTGAAATAGCTCGGTTGATACACCTCGGCGTCAGCGCGAGCGGCTGGCGCGGCCGGTGCAGCGGGCGCCGCTTCAGGCGCGGCTTGCAAGACGCTGCTGCCCAGGCTGGTGCCAGCGAGGGTCACGACCGGAATCAGGGTCAGGGATTTGCGCAAAAACTCACGCCGCGGGTTGTCTCGATCTTGATCAGACATGGAAGGTGTACCTCATCAGGCATCAATGGTGGTCAGCTGTTTCTGCGAACGGCTTGAGGATTTTTCGTCGCGACGTGGCCGGTGGAAGACCCGGAGGAGGGAAAGCGTCTGCAACATCATGTGACAAATGGTAGCAGGCTAAGCATCGGGATGAACCGATTCAGTGAAAAAAAGCCCGGATTTCTTGGATGAAATCGATGAAACAACGCGGATTCACGTTTCTTTGACAAACGCCTCACGGGGCTTTGACCGCGCAACATCGAAGCTACGGCTCCTATTCCTGAAGAATTCCGACACGGTCACCTCAGCATGTCCCCAGTGCGTTTGTTTCCTGTTTTGTGTTTATCGCTTGTAGCGCTGTTGCAGTGGATGCCGACTCCGGCTGACGCCGCCACCCCGGTTCGCCCGACTGAATGGGCGCAACCGGTTGAAGTGCAATACAACCTGTTTCAGATGTCACCGACGCTCTACCGTAGCGCCTTGCCCGATAGTGGCGCGGTGCCGTTGCTGAAAAATCTCAAAGTCGCCACGGTGATTACCTTTTTGCCGGAATCCGACCAGAACTGGCTGTCGGACTCCGACATCAATCAGGTGCAACTGCCTTACCGCACCAACCACGTCGACGACGCTGACGTACTGAAAACCCTGCGCGCCATTCAGGCTGCCGAAGCCAACGGCCCAGTGTTGCTGCACTGCAAACACGGTTCCGATCGCACCGGTTTGATGGCGGCGATGTACCGTGTGGTTGTGCAAGGCTGGAGCAAAGAAGACGCGCTGAGCGAAATGACCCAAGGCGGATTCGGCGAGAGTGGGCATTTCCGCGACAGCGTGCGCTACGTGATGCAGGCCGATGCTGACAAGCTGCGCACCGCGCTGGCCAATGGTGATTGCAGCACCAGCGCGTTCGCCACGTGCTCGATGAAGAGCTGGTTTCAGTCGGTCAATTTGAAGTAACAGTGGTTGGATCGGGCGCGGTTTCAAACAACTCCGCGCTGACGGGGCGCCCGAGAAATTTTTCCAGAGCACTCAGCAACGTCGGCGAGTCGCCGGAAAAAAATGCCTCGCGAAACGCCCGGCCGGTTTGCGGGTTGAACACGCCGTCGTGCTCGAAGCGTTTGAACGCCTCGGTCGCCAGCACGCCCGACCATTTATAGGCGTACACCGAAGCTTCATAACCGGTGACCAAATAGTCGAAGCTGTTGGCAAACCGGCAGTAGTCCGGCATTTGCAGTTCGGCAAACTGGCGCTGCACCCCATCGAACACCTGCGCAATGCTGCGGCCGTCGCCATGGCGGTGGTGCAACTCGAAATCGAACAAAGCGCCCATCATTAACATCCCGGTCGCTCGACTGGATTGCGCGCTCAAAGCCGTGAGCGCGGTGTTCACACGCGCTTCTGACAGGCGCTCCCCGGTTTGATGATGCGCCGCCAGCCACAAGATAAATTCTCGCGACAAACACCATTGCTCAAACAACTGCCCGGCGAATTCGGCGGTGTCGCGTGGGAACTGGGAAATGCCCGACAGGTTGTGATGCGGCGAGCGCGTCAGCACGTGTTGCAGGCAATGCCCGAATTCATGGAACAGCACCCGCAAATCGTGATGCGACAGCAGGCACGGGTGTTCGGGCGTGGGGGCGGTGAAGTTACTGGACAGCACGGCGATCGGCGTCGACGCCCGACCTTCGGCATCGATTCGCCGGTTGCGCACCGTGCCCGTCCAGGCATAGTCCGCAGCGTGTTTGCCCGCGTAAGGGTCAAGGTAGATATGCCCGATGACTTGGCCATGTTCGCTGACTTCATACAAGCGGACATGCTCATGCCAGCGATCAAACGTGCGCTGCTCGTGAATCGTGATGCCGAACAAATGTTCGCTGAACCGGCATAACCGCTGCACGGTTGCGTCCAGCGGGAAATACTGCCGCAAGCCTTGCAGCGCGCCGTCCAGTTGCTGCACCCGTAACCGTTCGGCGAGGAATTCCTGATCCCAGGCCTGAATGGTTCCAAAGCCCTGCTGATCGGCGAACGCCTGCAGCGTTTTCGACTCTTGCTCCATCAGCGGTTTGGCTTGCGCGACTTGTCGCTGCAGGAAGGCGCTGACTTGCGCGGTGGAGGTGACCATCCGATCGTTGAGGCGCAGTTGCGCGAAGTTATCGAAGCCGAGAATTTCGGCTTTCTCATGCCGCAACGTCAGCAGCAAACTCAGCACCGGCTCGTTATCGAACTGATCCGCCTGCGGGCCTTGATCCGATGCGCGGGTCGTCCAGGCAATGAAATATTCCTCGCGCAAAGTGCGGTCGCGCGCGTACGTCATGATTTGGTGGCAGGTGTTTTGATCCAGCGTGAGTAGCCAGCCGTCGAGCCCGGCCTGTCTGGCCTTGAGTGCCAGTTGCGCCTGGCTGTGCGGGCTTAGACCGTCGAGCCGCGCGGCGTCGGTGATGTGTTTTGTCCATGCAGCGTTGGCGAGATCGATCTGGCTGGCGAACAGCTGTTCGAGCAGGCCGATGACGCGATTCAAACGGGCGAGTTTCTCCTGTTGCACCGCCGGTAACTCAACTCCGGACAAGCGCAACCTGCGCAGGATTTTGGCCAGTGACGCTTTGCGTGAAGCATCGAAATGGACGGCGACCGCACTGTTTTCCAAGCGTTGAAACGTACGGAACAACGGCACGCTCGCCAACGTGTCAGTCCGGTATTGCCCGGCGATCTGGTTGCACTGCGCGCTGGCTTTTTCCCACGCGCTATCGGCGGATTTTCCCATCGAAAGGTATTCGATCACCGCCATGGCTTCAGCCAATGTGGCATCAGCTTCATCGACGGCGAGGATCAGATCGTCCCAGTTCGGCTGCTCGGTCTGGCTGGCGATTACTTGTTCAATGATCAGTTGGTTGTTGGCCACAATCGTTGTGATCGCAGGCACCAAATGTTCAGCGCGCACGGTTGACCACGGCGGCAGCGTCCAGCGTTGTAACAGCGGATTGGAGTCAGGCATGGCGTCTTCCTTGAGGATGGCTGAAAGAGCCAGCCTAATCAGGAAGCGCGGGGGAAGTGCGGTACATAGTTACCACCTTTCACCGCCAAAACGGTGAAAGGTGGTTTACGCATCAGTGTTGCTCGTCAGGCTTTTTCTTCAGCTTCGGGTTGGGGAAAAACTGTACGGCTTGCACGGTTTTGTCCGGCGCAGGTTTGCTGATAGCGCTGGTGTTGACCCGCGTGCCCAGTTCTTTCGGCACCGACAGCCCTTGCTCGTTGAGCGTGTCGGAGTAACCGCAAGCCACACATTCGCGGTGCGGCACGCTGTCTTCGTTCCACATCATCAACTTGTCCGGCTCGCTGCACGCCGGGCAGACCGCCCCGGCGATAAAGCGTTTTTTGGTAATCACAGGCCCCTCACTCATGCTGCCGCGTCCTCACTCAGGCCGCTGTGGCGCAACAGTGCGTCAATCGACGGCTCACGGCCACGGAAGTCGACGAACAGCACCATCGGTGCCTGCGAACCGCCGCGCGCCAGAATCGCTTCGCGGAAGGCGCGACCGGTTTCTGCGTTGAGCACGCCGTCTTCTTCGAATTTCGAGAAGGCATCGGCCGACAATACTTCAGCCCACTTGTAGCTGTAGTAACCCGCCGCGTAACCGCCGGCGAAGATGTGCGCGAAGCTGTTCGGGAAGCGGTTGTAGGCTGGCGGACGCATCACCGACACCTCGTCGCGGATACCTTCGAGTACCTGTGCAACGCTGCGGCCGTCACCGTGGGTGGCGTGCAGTTCGAAGTCGAACAGCGAGAATTCCAGCTGACGCACCATCATCAGGCCGGACTGGAAGTTTTTCGCCGCGAGCATTTTTTCCAGCAGATCCTGCGGCAGCGGCTCGCCGCTTTCGTAGTGAGCGGAAATCAGCGCGAGGCCTTCCGGCTCCCAGCACCAGTTTTCCATGAACTGACTTGGCAGCTCGACCGCGTCCCACGCCACACCGTTGATCCCGGAAACACCGGCGTGATCAACGCGGGTCAGCAGGTGATGCAGGCCATGGCCGAATTCGTGGAACAGCGTGGTCACTTCATCGTGGGTCAGCAGCGCAGGCTTGCCGCTGTCGGCCGGGGTGAAGTTGCACACCAGATTGGCCACCGGGCTTTGCAGTACGCCGTCGATGGTGCGACGACGGTCGCGGGCGCCGTCCATCCATGCACCGCCACGCTTGTTGGCGCGAGCATAGAGGTCGAAGAAGAAGCGGCCGACGTGCTGGCCGTTTTCCTTGATTTCGAACAGGCGCACGTCCGGGTGCCAGGTGTCGAAGCCTTTCTGTTCGGCTATTTCGATGCCGTACAGGCGCTGAACAATGGCGAACAGACCGCCCAGGACTTTATCGATCGGGAAGTAGGCGCGCAGGGTTTCCTGAGCAACGCTGTAGCGTTGTTCGCGAAGTTTTTCGCCATAGAAACCGCTGTCCCAGCTTTGCAGATCGGCGCAGCCCTGTTCGGCGGCGTAAGCGCGCAGCTGTTGCAGATCTTGTGCGGCGAACGGTTTGCTGCGCTTGGCCAGATCGCGCAGGAAGCTCAGTACCTGATCGCTGGATTCAGCCATTTTCGTCGCCAGGCTCAGTTCGGAGAAGCTGGCGAAACCCAGCAGCCTGGCCAGTTCCTGACGCAGGTCGAGGATCTCTTCCATCACCGGGCCATTATCGTTCTGGCCGGCGTTCGGGCCTTGATCCGAGGCGCGGGTGCAGTAGGCGGCGTAGACTTCTTCACGCAGCGCACGGTCTTGCGCGTAGGTCATCACCGCGTAGTAGCTCGGGAATTCCAGGGTGATCAGCCAGCCGTCGAGGCCTTTGGCCTGAGCGGCGGCGGCCATTTGCGCCTTGGCCGAATCGGTCAGGCCGGCGAGGGCGGCTTCATCGGTGACGTGCTTGGTCCACGCCTGAGTGGCGTCGAGCAGTTGATTGGAGAAACGACTGCCCAGCTCGGACAGTTTGCTCTGCACTTCGGCGTAGCGTTTCTGTTCGGCTTCCGGCAGGTCTATACCCGACAGACGGAAGTCACGCAGAGCGTGTTCCAGAATAGTCTTCTGCGCCACGTCGAAACCGGCGGCTTCCGGGCTGTTGGCCAGCGCTTCAAACGCCTGGAACAGTTCGCGGTTCTGGCCCATCTCGGTGGAGTAGGCGCTCAAGGCTGGCAGGCACGACTCGTAGGCTTCACGCAATTCGGCGCTGTTGCACACGGCGTTGAGGTGGCTGACCGGGCTCCATGCGGCGCCGAGGCGATCATTGAGTTCGTCCATCGCCAGTACCAGGCCGGCCCAGGTAGGGTTCTGGACTTGGGTCTTGAGGATTTCGGCGATGGCGGCGCGGTTGTCGGCCAGGATGGTTTCAATGGCTGGCAGGACGTGTTCGGCACGGATCGTGGAGAACGGTGGCAGGTCGTAGGACTGCAGCAGAGGGTTGTTCACGCTCACGGTTGGCACCTTGGCTGGGGAAACATTGCCCCATCTTAATTACAATCGGCATTCACCGCAGCTATCGGCGACAGAGAGAGAAATTATCGTGTCCGTTCGCAAGTACCAGAATCACACCCCCAGCCTGAGCAAAGGCGCGTTTGTCGACCGCTCGGCGGTGGTGATCGGCGATGTGGAAATTGGCGAAGACAGCTCGGTCTGGCCGCTGACCGTGATCCGTGGCGACATGCACCGCATTCGCATCGGTGCGCGCACCAGCGTGCAGGACGGCTGCGTGTTGCACATCACCCACGCCGGCCCGTTCAACCCCGACGGATTTCCGCTGCTGATCGGCGACGACGTGACCATCGCCCATAAAGTCATGCTGCATGGCTGCAGCGTCGGCAGCCGCGTGTTGATCGGCATGGGCAGCATCGTCATGGACGGCGCGGTGGTTGAAGACGACGTGATCATCGGCGCCGGCAGCCTGGTGCCGCCGGGCAAACGTCTGGAAAGCGGCTTCCTTTATGTCGGTAGCCCGGTAAAACAGGTTCGCCCGCTGAGCGACAAGGAACGCGCCTTCTTCACCTACAGCGCGGCCAATTACGTGAAGCTAAAGGATCTGCATCTGGCCGAAGGCTACGACACACTCTGAATCGAATTGGCGACTGCCCAGGAACTCCCATGCATTACCAAACCGTACTGTTCGACCTCGATGGCACCCTCACCGACCCGCGTGAAGGCATCACCCGCTCCATTCAGTTTGCCTTGGCCAAACTCGGCATCGATGAGCCGGACTTGACCAAGCTCGAACACTTCATCGGCCCGCCGCTGTTGCAGGCATTTATGCAGTTTTACGATTTTGATGAAGCTAAAGCGTGGGAGGCGGTGAATTTCTATCGCGAGCGCTTCAAGGTCACCGGTCTGTATGAGAACCGCGTGTTTGATGGCGTTACACCGTTGCTGGAAACCCTCGGCGGCCAAGGTCGGCAGCTGTATATCGCGACGTCCAAGCCGTGGATATTCGCCCGCGAGATCGCCCGGCACTTTGATTTCGCCCGGCACTTCAAAGTGATTTACGGCAGCGAACTGGATGGCACCCGCACCAATAAGGTTGAGCTGATTGCGCATCTGGTGAAGGAAGAAGGGCTGGATCCGGCGAATACGCTGATGATCGGCGACCGTAAGCACGACCTGATTGGCGCACGCAGCAATGGGCTGGACGCGGCGGCGGTGGGCTATGGCTTTGGCAGTTTTGAAGAGCTGAATGCCGAAGCGCCGGCTTATCACTTTGAAACGCTGGATGAGTTACATCAGGCGTTTTTGCGGCGCTGATCAGTCCGTCTTCGCGAGCAAGCCCGCTCCCACATTTGGGATGCATTCCCCCTGTGGGAGCGGGCTTGCTCGCGAAAGGGCCGGCCTAGCCAATGCAAAATCAGGATTGCGCCAATGCCTTGAGCGCCGCCTTACGCTCAGTCACCGGCAACCCACCCAACCGCTCAACCTCGGCATAAAACCTCAGCCAATCTCCCCCGACCTGTTTGAACAACGCCGAAAACGCTGGCACCCACTGGTCGTACAGGCCAAACGGCAACAACCGCGCATTGTTCAGCGGCGCATTCACCCAAGCGTCATAGCGCTTATCCCCGGCCCACTGGCTGTCGCGCATCACCCGATAATCCCGGCGAAACTGCTCGAACTCCGCCGCTTTACGTTCGCGCATCTGCTCAGCCGGTAATGGCTGTGCATACAGCTTCTCCAGCCGTGATCGCACATCCAGCACCAGCTCAATGAATTGATCCCGCTGCTGCAACCGCGAGTCGGTATCCGCCGGCAACCCGCGAAACGCGCGCCATTGCCGCGTGCCTTCCTGTTCGACAAACGTGGCGAAGGACTCGTTGAACTCGGTGTCATCCTTCACATAAAAGCGCTGATGCGCCAGTTCATGGAAGATCAGCGTGGCCAGGCGTTCGTCGCCCCAGCCCATCATCGTGTTGATGATCGGATCGTTGAACCAGCCCAACGTCGAATAGGCCTCGACGCCGCCAATCGATACGTCCATGCCCTGCAACCGCTGGATCGCCGCCTCGCCTCGCGCCGCGCCTTGGCTGTAATAGCCGCGATAAGCCACACACCCGGCAATCGGGAAGCAATGGTTCTGCGGCGTCAGGGAAAACTCCTGAGTGGCGAACACATTCCACACCACGAACGGCTGGCCAATGTCGGCGTACAGGCGATAGCTTTGGTTATCGGGCAGGTGCAGATGTTCGCTGGCGAAGGCACGAGCCTTTTGCGATTGGCTCAGGTGCGCGCGCAACTTCGCATCGCGGCCCGGGTCGGCAATCACCTCGGCCACTGGCTCGCGCGCCCGCAGCAGTTGCAGCTGCCCGCTGGCCAACTGGCTGTAATAGCTGACGCTGGCGCAACCGTTGAGCAACAAAAACATCACACCCGGAAACAAAATCCGAAAAACGCGATCAAGTAACCCATGGCTTGCAAACGGCCTGATCACAATAAGAAATCCCCCCGGAAAGTCTGCTCGCAAGACTATCCCGCCTTAAGGAGCACCGCTATGCGCATGTTGATGCTGACGGGAGGCCTGCTGACGCTGGCCGGTTGTGCCAATTTCGGAATGCCCGACCCTGACCCTTCACAAGCCTGGATCGATCTCGATGCCCGGCAACAGGACACGACTCTGCAAGCGCTGAAGGTCGACAGCCAGGCCGCGATTGATAAACGCTATTTTGAAGTCGAGCCCGGCAGCCATGAATTGAAGGTGCGCTATCAGTTCCCGGTAGACGCCAGCAACATCGGCCCCGACGCCGAACCGCTGTGGCGCGATTGCCAGTTGAATGTGAAATTCAAGGATTTCAACGCCGGCCAGCGCTATCAGTTGCAGGCGGGCAGTATCGGTTTCCGGCCATGGGCCAAACTTTATGACGAGCAGCGCAAAGTCGTCGGGCAGGGCACACCGGCGGGCTGCCAGAAGACTTGATCGGCGTTATGCTGGCTGTCCTCATCAAAGGACATTGATCATGCGCAGGTTGACGTTGTTGCTGGTAGGAAGTGTGCTTGCCGGCTGTCAGAGCCCGCTGCCAGCGGTCGATCCGCAAATGGCCTGGGTCGACTTTTCGATGCCGACACCCGGCGGCAAGGTGTTGATGGCTGAACGCCTGGATAACCAGCGTCTACGCGACGGGCGTTTTTTCCAGGTCACGCCGGGCAGCCATGAATTGACGGTGCGCTTTGATTTCGAGATTTTCGGCGGCGGTCAGGGCATGGATACCGATCCGCAGGAACGCCTGTGTTACATGACCGTACCCTATGACCACTTCGAAGCCGGGCAACGCTACCGGCTCGAAGCACGGTCGCTGGCCTTCACGCCAAGCGCCCGGTTGATCAATCGTCAGGGGCAGATCGTTGCCGAAGAACGGCAGATCAACTGCGTGCCTTAAGCGTTATCAGGAGTCGTTCTTCTGATAGATGATCGCTTTGGTGCCGTTCTCACACGAACCCACCACCATGGCGATATCGTGCTTGGCCGCCTCTTCCTTGCTGACAATTTCCAGCGTGTACGAAGGCACGGCTTTGGCCTGGATCTTGATCTCGATTTCTTTTCTCAGTTCTTCGCAGTCTTTCGGTGCCGCAACAACCGAAGTGGCCAATGCACTGCAGAGGATGGCCAAGCCAATACGTTTCATGAGTGAAGCTCCCTGAGGCAGCGCGCACGGGCGTGCGCTGAAGCTGCTGTCACGTATTCGACCATATTTTTGTAAAGCGAGTTCTGACTTTGCGCACAAGATGTGCGCACAGTTTCTGATTTGCGGTGATGTTGAGATCGCTATCGCGAGCAGGCTCGCTCCTACATTTGATCACCGGCGGACACAATTTCTGTGATCGACCGAAATCCCCTGTAGGAGTGAGCCTGCTCGCGAAAGCGTCAGACCTGCTAACTCCGAATTAACTGACCAGCGTTGCTTCTAGACTGATCTGCGCATTCAACACTTTCGACACCGGGCACCCTTCCTTGGCCTTTTTGCTCAGCTCATCAAACTGCGCTTGGGTCGCCCCAGGGATTTTCGCCTTGAGAATCAGCTTCACCGCGGTGATCGCAAACCCGCCGTCCACCTGATCAAGGGTCACTTCAGCCTGAGTATCGATGCTGTCAGCCGTCAGGCCCGCATCGCCGAGAATCATCGAGAATGCCATGGAGAAACAGCCGGCATGCGCAGCGCCGATCAGTTCTTCCGGGTTGGTGCCCTTGCCGCCCTCGAAGCGGGCCTTGAAGCCGTAGGGTGCTTCTCTGAGGACACCGGTTTCGGTGGAGATCGAGCCGATGCCGGTTTTCAGATCGCCTGCCCAATGTGCGGATGCTTTCTTCACGATAGCCATGTCTGCCTCCTCAAGATCTGACGCGGAAACGCCGCGTCGTCGTGGTTTTTGCTTGCAAGGCTTCTGAGGATAGACGTCGGAACAAAGTTCAGCCCGTCTGAATCGTTGACTTTTTTAGTAGGAAATATCTTCGCTGCTATTGAAACTCGGGTATATGCCCTCATTGCATGAAACACGCTTATGGATTCGGCAGGATTTCGTTCGCTAAGAAAAACCTGCCGCCTCACTCGGAGACGCAGGTTTATGAAACAACTGTCCGACGTAAAATTTTCCACCCTCGATCTGGTGCCAGTGCGCGAAAACGGCAGCCCGGCGCAAGCGCTGCGCAATTCGCTGGATCTGGCGCAGCACGTCGAGAAATTCGGCTACACGCGATTCTGGGTGGCGGAACACCACAACATGGACGGCATCGCCAGCTCGGCGACTTCGGTGCTGCTCGGCTATCTGGCCGGCGGTACGTCGACCATTCGCGTCGGCTCCGGCGGCGTGATGCTGCCCAACCATGCGCCGCTGGTGATCGCCGAGCAGTTCGGCACCCTGGAAAGCCTGTACCCGGGACGGATTGATCTGGGTCTGGGCCGTGCGCCTGGTTCCGATCAGATGACCGCGCGTGCGCTGCGCCGCGAGCGTTCAGGCAGCTCTGATGATTTCCCCGAAGATGTCGCCGAACTGGCGCGCTTCCTCGGCCCGCGCACCCCGGATCAACGGGTGATCGCGATGCCGGGCACGGGCACCAATGTGCCGATCTGGTTGCTCGGTTCCAGCCTGTTCAGCGCGCAACTGGCCGGTGAGCGCGGTTTGCCGTACGCCTTCGCCTCGCACTTCGCCCCGCGCTTCATGCATGAGGCGATTCGCGTTTATCGCAATCACTTCAAACCGTCGGCAGTGCTCGACAAGCCGTACGTGATGCTCGGTGTGCCATTGGTGGCCGCAGATACCGATGAGCAGGCGGATTATCTGGCGACGTCGGTGTACCAGCGCATTCTGGCGCTGATGCGCGGGCAGAGTCTGGTGCAGCGTCCGCCGGTGAAAACCATGGACGGCTTGTGGCTGCCGCATGAGCGTGAGGCGGTAGGTGATTTCCTTGGGCTGGCGATGGTGGGTGGCCCGCAGAAGATCCGCGCGAAGCTGGAAGTGCTGATTGAGCAGACGCAGGCGGATGAGCTGATTTTTACCAGCGATTTGTATGAACACGCTGATCGCGTGCATTCGTACGAACTGCTGGCGCAAGTCATGAAGGGCTGAAAAGCCCCTCACCCTAACCCTCTCCCGGAGGGAGAGGGGACTGACAGGGTTGAATGTTCGAGGTACGCCGACCTGAAATATCCAGTCGCACTCAGATTCTGAACACCCCCCGATTTGCTCCCTTTCCCCCTCTACCCCTTGGGGGAGAGGGCTGGGGTGAGGGGGTTCGATTTCAAATCCACCAAAAAACCCAAATCCTGGACACAAAAAAGCCGACGCATTCACGTCGGCTTTTGTATTTCAGGCGCAATCAGCCGCGCTTGTAGACGATTTCCTTGGTCTTGCCCTCGCAGGTGCCGACGACTTTGCCGCCAGCCGCCGCGCCCTTATCGACAATCTCCAGCGAATACCCGGAAACGCCCTTGGCATCCAGCTTCGCCGCAATCTCGCTTTTCAGCTCTTCACATGGCTTACCGGCAGCAAACGCACCACCCGCAAGGCTCAACAAACCTACTGCCAACATAAACTTCTTCATCGGTCGCACTCCCTGGTCGGATTGAAAGAGGCGGGCATCGGATCATCCACCCGATGCGCTCACCCTATAGCGCTTTGCCATTCCTATGGCACTCGGCCAGCGCGCAAGTTCAGAAGACTAGTCCAAACTCAGCTGCTGGCAATCTTGAAGCCGACTTTCAGCGTCACCTGAAAGTGCGCGGCCTTACCGTTTTCGATATGACCACGGGTTTCGGTGACTTCAAACCATTCCAGGTTGCGGATGGTCTTGTTGGCTTCGGCAATTGCGTTGTTGATGGCTTCTTCGATGCTAGTGGTCGACGAACCGACCAGCTCGACTTTCTTGTACGTGTGATGGTCACTCATAACGAACTCCTTGGCGTGTGGGATTGAGACTAGCAGTGAATCTGCACTGTTGATTTCGGCGGCGCTGAGCAGGCGAAGTTCAGATTTTCTGCACTTTCTCGAACCGCTGAAGTCCCAACCAACACACGCCACTCATCACCAATGCAGGAGAGCCACCATGGCCAACACCTCTTTACGTAAAGCCTCGTTGCAAAGCATGGAAGCCGAGATCGAGAGTCTGCTCAAGTCGTTGGAAAGCCTGAAGGACGACGCTTCGGACGAGTCGCGCAAGACCCTCAAGGCGCTGAAAAGTAATGCCGAAAGCGCGCTGAAACATTCGCGTCACCTGCTCAGCGATGCCTATGAAGAAGTCAAAGTGAAAACCCGCGAAACCGGGATCGCCACCCGCGATTACGCCCAGGAACATCCGTGGACGACCGCCGGTGTCGCGGTCGGTGCAATCGGTCTGCTGGCCGCTTACTTGCTGTTCAAGCGCGGCGAGTGATCGCTCTGGCGCAGCTCGTTCTTGAGCCATTGCGCCAGTTGCCGAGCGCGTCCGTCTGCGGCGCGCTTGGGTAGCCACAACGCCAGTTGCGCCGGGGTTTCACTGAAGCCCCACGGCGCAACCAGGCGACCGGCCTTCAAATCTTCCGTCACCAGTGGCTCCGGCGCGATGGCCACGCCGAGACCAGCGACGGCTGCCTCCAGCAAATAATACAAATGCTCAAAACCTTGCCCAAGCTTCAGCGCTTTTGCGTCGAGGTCGCTTTGCTGTGCCCAGCTTGGCCACGCTTGTGGGCGCGAGGTGGTGTGCAGCAGCGGTTCATTGAGCAGTGCCGAGGCTGGCGCGGCTTGCAGGGGCTGATAGCCGCTGAACAGGGGGCTCATCACCGGGCCGATGCGTTCTGCAGCTAGTTCGTAAACCTGCATATCTGCTGGCCATGGCGGCTCGGCGAACAGCAGCAAAGCATCCAGCCCCGGACGCCGAGGATCGAGATCGCCTTCACCCGCTGAAAGATGCAGACGCAAATCCGGCAGATCGGCATTCAATCGTCCCAAACGCGGAATAAACCAGCGCGCCAGCAGACTTCCCGAGCATCCCAACACAAACGGCGCATCGGCGGTGCTCTGAGTTAACTCGGCGCAAACACTGCGCAGCCGATCAAAAGCTTCGCCACTGGCATCACGCAAACGCATACCGGCATCTGTGAGTTTCAAGCCGCGACCATCCTTGACGAACAGGCTGACACCCAGGTGTTCTTCGAGCACTTTGAGCTGACGACTGACCGCACCGTGTGTAACGTGTAGCTGCTCGGCAGCCTGACTGACACTGTTCAGACGGGCGGTCGCTTCGAACGCGCGCAGGGCGTTCAGCGGGGGAAGGTCGTGGCTCATGGTATCTGTGAGTTTTCCTGACAGGTTGTGGCGATCTTATCGGTTTTCAGCGTAGAAGGTCAGGGGTAGAGTGGTCGTCATTGTCTTATCACCCGAATTCACCTGGAGCGACTCATGACCCAGACTTCGAACACCTCTGATCTGCGTAATGGCCCGGACGATAACGGCCTGTTCGGCGCGTTCGGTGGCCGCTACGTGGCGGAAACCCTGATGCCGTTGATCCTCGATCTGGCCCGCGAATACGAAGCGGCCAAGGAAGATCCGGCATTCAAAGAAGAATTGGCCTACTTCCAGCGTGACTACGTCGGACGTCCGAGCCCGCTGTATTTCGCTGAACGCCTCACTGAATTCTGCGGCGGCGCGAAGATTTATCTCAAGCGCGAAGAGCTGAACCACACCGGCGCGCACAAGATCAACAACTGCATCGGCCAGATCCTGCTGGCGCGACGCATGGGCAAGAAACGCATCATCGCCGAGACCGGCGCCGGCATGCACGGCGTGGCCACGGCCACCGTCGCTGCACGTTTCGGTCTGGATTGCGTGATCTACATGGGCACCACTGACATCGAACGTCAGCAGGCCAACGTCTTCCGCATGAAATTGCTGGGTGCTGAAGTGATTCCGGTTGTTGCCGGCACTGGCACCCTGAAAGACGCGATGAACGAAGCCTTGCGTGACTGGGTGACCAACGTCGACAACACCTTCTACCTGATCGGCACCGTGGCCGGCCCGCATCCATACCCAGCGATGGTTCGCGACTTCCAGGCCGTCATCGGCAAGGAAACCCGCGATCAGTTGCAAGCCCAGGAAGGTCGTCTGCCGGACAGCCTGGTGGCGTGCATCGGTGGCGGTTCTAATGCGATGGGCCTGTTCCACCCGTTCCTCGACGACAAGAGCGTTGAAATCATCGGTGTTGAAGCTGCGGGTTACGGCATTGAAACCGGCAAGCACGCGGCGAGCCTTAATGGCGGCGTTCCGGGTGTGTTGCACGGCAACCGTACCTTCCTGCTGCAGGACGACGATGGCCAGATCATCGATGCCCACTCGATTTCCGCCGGCCTCGACTACCCGGGCATCGGCCCGGAACACGCGTGGTTGCATGACATCGGCCGCGTTCAGTACACCTCGGTGACCGACGACGAAGCCCTCGACGCATTCCACAAATGCTGCCGCCTGGAAGGGATTATTCCTGCACTGGAAAGTGCCCACGCCTTGGCCGAAGTGTTCAAACGCGCACCGAAGCTGCCGAAGGATCACCTGATGGTGGTCAACCTGTCGGGCCGTGGCGACAAAGACATGCAGACCGTCATGCATCACATGGAACACTCTCAGCAAGAGCAGTCAAAGCAGGAGAAACACTGATGAGCCGCCTGCAAACCCGTTTTGCCGACCTCAAAGAACAGAACCGCGCCGCGCTGGTGACCTTCGTCACCGCCGGTGATCCGGACTACGACACCTCGCTGGCGATCCTCAAAGGTTTGCCGGGTGCCGGCGCCGACGTGATCGAGCTGGGCATGCCGTTCACCGACCCGATGGCCGACGGCCCGGCGATTCAGTTGGCGAACATCCGTGCCTTGGGCGCCAAACAGAACCTGCTGAAAACCCTGCAAATGGTTCGCGAATTCCGCGAAGGCAACAGCGACACGCCGCTGGTGCTGATGGGTTACTTCAACCCGATCCACATGTATGGCGTTGAGCGCTTCATCGCTGACGCGAAAGAGGCCGGCGTTGACGGTCTGATCGTGGTCGACATGCCGCCTGAGCATAACGCCGAGCTGTGCGACCCGGCGCAGGCTGCCGGTCTGGACTTCATTCGTCTGACCACGCCGACCACCGACGATGCGCGTCTGCCGCGAGTGCTTAATGGCAGCTCCGGTTTTGTTTACTACGTGTCGGTGGCCGGTGTGACCGGTGCTGGCGCTGCAACGCTGGAACACGTCGAAGAGGCGGTGACCCGTCTGCGTCGTCACACCGATCTGCCAATCAGCATTGGTTTCGGCATCCGTACGCCGGAGCAAGCGGCTGCCATCGCGCGTCTGGCTGACGGTGTGGTGGTGGGTTCGGCATTGATTGATCACATCGCCAACGCGACCACTCCTGCACAAGCCATCGACGGTGTGTTGGGTCTGTGCTCGGCACTGTCCGAAGGCGTGCGTAAGGCCCGCGTCAGCTGAAGGTAAAGTTCCTGATACAGAGGAATTAGCACCTCAAAGCGCAGACTAATCCAGCAAGACCGAGGGCTTCAGAACATCGTTCTGCAGCCCTTTTTGCTGTTTGTGCCGTGAGGAAAGACCCGATGAAAATGCCGAAACGTCTGATAGCCGGACTGGGCGTACTGATGCTCAGTGCAACGCCGCTGCTGGCCAGCGCCGATCAGCGCGACGATCACGACCACGGCGGCCCGTCGCAGGGCCATTACGATAACCACGGTGATGATAATCGCGACGATCACCGTGGCCCGCAGAACGAACATCGTGGCGGCCCGCCACCGCACGACTTCGGCCCGGTGCGCCAGACCATTCGTGACAATCATGGCTACTTTGTACGCGGTGCACCGCCGCCTCCGGGGATTCATCTGGAGCGTGGCCGGCCGCTGCCGCACGGCTATTACGGCGAGCGTCTGGACAGTCGCGCGTTGGGTCGCTTGCCGGTGTATCCGGGCTACGAATGGCGCCGGACTGGCGGCGATATCGTGCTGATCGCGGTGGGCACCGGGATCGTTTACGAAATCCTCGATGGCGTCCTCAATTGATCTGACACACATCACTTGTGGCGAGGGGATTTATCCCCGTTCGGCTGCGCAGCAGTCGCAATTCAGCGGACGCGGTTTATCTGATTGACCGGGTTCGCTGATTTTGGGGCCGCTTCGCGACCCAACGGGGATAAATCCCCTCGCCACAAGGTATGCACTCAGCATCAGGTTCAGGGCAGCTCCAGCCCGCCCGATGCCTTGTGCAATTTGCGCAAATGCGCGCCAATCTGCTTCACATTCTCCTCACTCGCGGCAATCTCGGCCGCGCGCTTCGGCTCCAGCAACTTGCGCACTTCCGCATCCAGATCACCCGACAGCACCAACAACTTCTTCTGCCGCTGGCTGCTTTCATCCTCCAGTCGCTTGAACTCGCTCGGCTGTGGCAACCCATAACCACGACTATCAAGAAGCTCCGCCGGACGACTGAGGAAACCACTGTTGGCGAGGATTTCCTGCAGCGTCGCGTTGGCCTTGTCCATGCCGCCGTTCTCCAGCTCGCGCGCGCCGAGGTAGCGCTGCTTGACCTCATCCTGAGCCAACAACAACTGACGCCGATAACTCGCCTGCTCCAGCAACAACAAGGCGGCGCTGGTGCGCAGATCCGCACGCTCGAACCACTCGCGGCGTTCTTCGGCGGTGAGCGACAGCCATTCCTCAACGGTGGTCTGTTTGATCGGCAGCTGCTTCTTCAACACATCAAACATCGCCTGATAGCGATCGCGGAACGAGTCGAAACGATAACCCAGACGCAGCGCTTCTTTCGGATCATCGAGGACGCTGGTATCCGCCAGACCACGGCCCTTCATCACTTCCAGCAAGCCGTTGGGCATGATGCTGTCGAGTCCAACGAACCGGCTGTTATCACTGCCGCTGCGCAACAGTTTCAAACCTTCCACCGCGCAGTTGTTGGAGAGGAAAAAGTAGTTGCCGTCGTAGCTCCAATGCATCTCGGCAGCGTGTTCGACCACGCCTTCGATCTCTTCCCGTGACAGGTTGATCGGCACGGAGGCGAGGCTGCGTAATTCGGTCTTGGTGTATTCGTCGATCACCTGCGCCAGCGGCAGCACAAACAGTCGCGAAGGGTATTTGCCGACCAGTCCGTCCCAACTCGATAGCTGCACATCGCCGACAAAGGCGCGGTACGACAGCACCAGATGCTGATCGAGATCGAGTCGGCAATCCGGGCCACGCGGACGGCCCGGCGCGCAGATCACCAGGCGCAACATGCTGTGGCCCCAGCGGCTGACCCAGTTCTGATTGGCTTCTGCGAGCAAGTAATCAACCGCGTAAACCCGCTCCGGATCGACGTGCCCCAGTGGCTGCTTGGCGAAGTCGTTACCGGCGTTCAAAAACGCGAAGGTCTTGCTGCAAGTGTCTTTGGCCGGTGGCGCCCAGCCGAAATGTTGCTGGTAATAGCGGTACAGCGCGGGGCGGCGGCATGCGTAGCTCGGGTCGAGGAGGAAGTACTCCATGTTGACCGCGACGAACTCTTTCGGGCTGGAAATCTCGTACAGATCGGGGCTGCGGGCGATCTGCCGATTGTGCTGCTCACGCTCACCGCGACGGCCGACGTATTGCTGCCAACCGGCGAGGTCGAGCAAGCGCGGATCATCGCTGAGGGTAAAGCGACGGCCGTTCTGGCCACGGCATTCATCTGGGATGCCTATCAGCCCGGCGCTGTTGAAGCGGCGGGTGCAGCGCTGGATCAGCGTGCGCTCGGCGTCCGGCCACAAGCGGGCGCGGTCATAAATGTGGGTAATTTCGTGCAGCACCGTGGCGAGCAATTCCTGGCGCACAGTGCCGTGGGGGCGATTGGTTTTCTCTTTCGCGGCGCTGCCATCGGTGAGGCCGGCGAGCAGTTTGCGGTTCAGATCGAGTTCGGCAACCAGCGTCGCCTGGCCGTAGGCATTGGAAGGCATGTCGTCGGTCCAGCCGACATCGATGCGCCGATCCAGCCGCTCGATAAAGCTCGGCGGCAGTTTTTGCATCGCCTCATCGATCAGCGCCTGGCTGGCCTGTTGTTGGGCGGGGCTCAGACCGTCGGTCTTGAGCCGCAATTGCAGGCCGGCGTGGGCGCTGTTGCCAAGTAGCAACAACGCGCCGGCCAGCAGCCAGGCGCCGAGTGACTTCACAGTGCGAGGATGGCTTCGGCGAGTACCTGATCACTGGCGTCGCGGGCTTCCGGGACGCGCGTGCGCAATGTGTTGAGGGCAGCTTCAAGGTGCGCGCCACGGATATCACCGTTGGTGGCGACGAAGCTGGCGGCGTCATCGTGCGCTTCGCGGATGATTTTCGAGTCGCGAATCGAGGTGGTGGTGTCGGAGGTGAAATCGATGGTGCGCTGGGAGGCACGAACGATGATGTTACTGGTGGCTACCAGGGTGTGCGCCTGGGCCACGTCGGCCAACAAAAACAGGCCAAGGGCGGCAGCAATCAGCGGGCTACGCATGGAACGACTCCGGAGGGACAGGTTAACTAAGGGCTAGGTTAGCTATTGGACGAGAATTGCTTCTGCCAGTTCAAGGTCAGAGACATGAAGTTTCGGCCGTTTTTTACGCAGGTAATTCAGCGCGGATTCCAGCTGCGCCCCGCGCAATTGGCCGTCACTGGCCACGAACGCTGCCGCGTCATCGTGAGCGGCGAACAGCAGTTTACGGTCGAAAGGCGCGGAAGACACCATGCTGGTGGCGTAACCACTGACGACAATGCCTTGGGTCGACGCATTGAAAGCATCATAGGCATCGACCGACGTCGCCCAACAGGCGCTCAGCAATACGGAAGGGATCAGCAGATTTGGAAGAAAACGCATCGGACTCGGTAACTGTTAGCGAGCCGCAAGGCTAGCGCAATGCCCGGGCCAGAGCCAGTCTCGAAACATCGGGACACGGCTGGCGTGTCCCGCAATGCTCGAATCGCTTAGATCGTCAGGATGGCCTGAGCCAGCTCTGCGTCGGTCGCGTTCAGTTGTGGAGCCTGGTGGCGGATGTGATCCAGCGCGCTTTCCAGTTTCACGCCACGGATATCGCCTTGGGTAGCGACGAAGCTGGCCGCGTCATCACGGGCAGCGAGGACGATTTTGTCGTCACGGAACGACGAGGTCACATCGGAAGTGGCGTCGGACGAAGATTTCAGCGCACCGACGACGGCGTCAGTGGTAACGATGAAACTGGTGGCGCTGGCGTTGGCAGCAACGGCCAAAAGGGCAGCAGCGCTGAGCAGGCGGAGACGGGACATGATGTAACTCCTGTGAATAAAACCGTATTGAGAGGTGGCTCGGTATCTGAGGAGTCAGACGCCTGTTGCGCATCATTCGCCACGTTCTGTGTGGATATTAGGCGCAGATGCGTTCGCCAAACCAGCATCCAGACGAAAAACCTGTAGGAGCTGCCGAAGGCTGCGATCTTTTGCTTTGGATTTTCAAGATCAAAAGATCGCAGCCTTCGGCAGCTCCTACAATTGTAATGGTCTTATTTAGAATTATGTGAACTGTACTGGTTTGGGTTTTTCAGGGGCTGAAACGACAAAACCCGTCGTGGTTTCCCACGACGGGTTTTGCTTGTGCAATTCGGGTTGCTGGCGGTGGGTCTAACGACCAGAGCCAGCGACGCTGCTTAGCGCCAGAACGGCTTGCTCAGCTCTTCGTAGCGTTGTGCTTCGCTGATACCGGCGTCAGCCAGCAGACGCGAATCCAGACGAGCCAGTTGGTGGCGGCTGGAGATGCGGCGCTGCCACAACATCAGGTTGGCGAGAACGCGCAGAGGCATGGAAGCCTGGTTTTTTGCAGCTTTGTCTTCGAAGAACAGTTCGGAACTGAGTGTACGTTCCATGGTTGACATCCTTCCGCTTGTGGCGGGATCAGGTAGTGGTTTGACTGGTGCCCATGATCCTCTCGTTTGCCTAGTCTCTCTAGATACAGTTCAACTGTATTGTGAGTGACCAGTTAACTGTTTATAGGCGGTGTACGGGTCGAAATAGAGCAAACTGTACCTGTCCGCACTTAAGTAGTGCGTTTTTGCTCAATTCGTCAGGAAAGGTAGGCAAATGCTGTAGGAAATGACCAGTACAGCAGTACAGTTTTTGTCAGGCGGGAGACTTGCGAGCGTCCGCTGACACAAACTGTGTTTGCATCAGCGGTTTATCTGTGTGAATTACACCGCGAGCATGCGCCCGGTTTCTTCCAGATTCATATGCCAGCTCAACGCTTCACGCAGGATGTGCGGGGTGTGGCCACCGATTGCACAGGCCGCCGTGAAGTAATCGTTGAGCGCCTGGCGGAAGTCCGGGTGCACACAGTTATCAATGATCACGCGCGCACGCTCCCGTGGCGCCAGACCGCGCAAGTCAGCCAGACCCACTTCGGTCACCAGAATGTCGACGTCATGCTCGGTGTGGTCAACGTGGCTGACCATCG
Source organism: Pseudomonas sp. NPDC088885 (assembly GCF_044750025.1). Taxonomy (NCBI): domain Bacteria; kingdom Pseudomonadati; phylum Pseudomonadota; class Gammaproteobacteria; order Pseudomonadales; family Pseudomonadaceae; genus Pseudomonas; species Pseudomonas sp. NPDC088885. The sequence continues at coordinate 30,769 of NZ_JBIVJB010000051.1, forward strand.
GTACCACGCTGGAAATTGCGCCGCCCTTGGCGATCGACTTGGTCACGAACACCGCCAGGTGCGCGTTGCGCGCGAAGTCACCCGAGCCACCGATGCCGTTCATCATCCGTGTACCGCAGACGTGGGTGGAATTGACGTTGCCGTAGATGTCGAACTCCAGCGCCGTGTTGATCCCGATAATGCCCAAGCGGCGAACCACTTCCGGGTGGTTGGAGATCTCCTGCGGACGCAACACCAATTTGTCTTTGTATTTCTCGAGATTGCCGAACACGTCGCTGTTGCGGCGCTCCGACAAGGTGATCGAGCTGCCCGAAGCAAAGCTCAGCTTGCCGGCGTCGATCAGGTCGAAGGTCGAATCCTGCAACACTTCGGAGTACATGGTCAGGTCTTCGAACGGCGAATCGATCAGGCCGCACATCACCGCGTTGGCAATGTTGCCGATCCCCGCCTGCAACGGGCCGAGCTTGTTGGTCATGCGCCCGGCGTCGACTTCCTGTTTGAAGAAGGTGATCAGGTGCTCGGCGATGGCGTTGGTATCGACGTCCGGCGTCGACACGGTGGACGGCGAATCCGACTGTTGGGTAATAACGATGGCGACAATCTTCTCCGGCGGAATCGGAATCGCCGTGCTGCCGATGCGGTCGTCGACTTTTACCAGCGGAATCGGCGTGCGCGTCGGGCGGTAGGTCGGTATATAAATGTCGTGCAGGCCTTCGAGGTTGGCGTTGTGCGCCAGGTTGATCTCGACGATCACCTGTTTGGCGAAAATCGCGAAGCTCGCCGAGTTGCCCACCGAGGTGGTCGGCACGATGTGGCCCTGTTCGGTGATGGCCACGGCTTCGATGACCGCGATGTCCGGCAGCTTCAGTTGCTGATTGCGCAGTTGCTCAACGGTTTCCGACAGATGCTGATCGATGAACATCACCTGGCCGGCGTTGATCGCTTTGCGCAAGGTGCTGTCGACCTGGAACGGCATGCGCCGCGAGAGTACGCCGGCTTCGGTCAGTTGCTTGTCGAGGTCGTTGCCCAGGCTGGCGCCGGTCATCAGGCTGATCTGCAGCGGCGTGACCTTGGCGCGCTCGGCCAGTGCGTGAGGAACAGCCTTGGCTTCGCCGGCGCGGGTGAAGCCGCTCATGCCAACGGTCATGCCGTCCTCAATCAGAGCGGCTGCGTCGGCGGCGCTCATCACTTTGTCCAACAACGAAGGCAGGCGAATACGGTCACGGTACATGGATTATTATCTCGGGAAGCGAGTAGCAGGATGCGCAGTCTAGTTAATTTGGCGGACGCCTGTCCCGCTACCAAGGTCGCAAACGAGGCGTCTATTTAGCGGGTTTCAAGTAAAACACCGTTACTGGATCTGCAACAACGCGGCAAATTGTCCGACGTTTTGCGCAAATAAAAACGCCCCGACAAGTCGGGGCGTTTTGTGTTGCAGTGGGGTGTTACTCGACCGCTTTGACCATGTCTTCGATGACTTTCTTCGCGTCGCCGAAGACCATCATGGTCTTGTCCAGGTAGAACAGTTCGTTGTCCAGACCGGCATAGCCGCTGGCCATCGAGCGCTTATTGACGATGATGGTCTTGGCCTTGAACGCTTCGAGGATCGGCATGCCGGCAATCGGCGACTTCGGATCGTTCTTCGCGGCCGGGTTGACCACGTCGTTCGCGCCGAGCACCAACACCACGTCGGCCTGGCCGAACTCGGAGTTGATGTCTTCCATCTCGAACACCTGATCGTAAGGCACTTCGGCCTCGGCGAGCAGGACGTTCATGTGCCCCGGCATACGACCGGCAACCGGGTGGATCGCGTACTTCACGGTCACGCCACGGTGGGTCAGCTTCTCGGTCAATTCCTTCAGCGCATGTTGTGCACGCGCTACTGCCAAGCCATAACCCGGCACGATGATCACGGTGTCGGCGTTGGTCAGCAGGAAAGTCGCGTCGTCAGCCGAACCGGATTTCACCGGACGGGCTTCCTTCGCACCGGCAGGGCCTGCATCGGCCGTGTTGCCGAAACCGCCGAGCAGTACATTAAAGAAGGAACGGTTCATCGCCTTGCACATGATGTACGAGAGGATCGCACCGCTCGAACCCACCAGCGAACCGGCAATGATCAGCATCGAGTTGTTCAGCGAGAAGCCGATACCTGCCGCCGCCCAGCCCGAGTAGCTGTTGAGCATCGACACCACGACCGGCATGTCTGCACCGCCAATCGGGATGATGATCAGCACGCCCATCACGAACGCCAGCGCCAGCATCAGCGCGAACGCGGTGAGGTTGCCGGTGAACATGAAGGTCAGGCCGAGTGCCAGCGTAGCCAGACCCAGCACTGCATTCAGCTTATGCTGACCGGTGAACTGTACCGGTGCGCCTTGGAACAGGCGGAACTTGTACTTGCCCGACAACTTGCCGAACGCAATCACCGAACCGGAGAAGGTGATTGCACCGATCGCCGCGCCGAGGAACAGCTCCAGACGATTGCCCGCCGGGATCGAGTCGCCCAACTGTTTAACGATGCCCAGCGATTGCGGCTCAACCACCGCAGCGATGGCGATGAAGACTGCCGCGAGGCCGATCATGCTGTGCATGAAAGCGACCAGTTCCGGCATCTTGGTCATTTCAACGCGCTTGGCCATGATCGAACCGGCGGTGCCGCCGACCAGCAGGCCAACGATGACGTAACCGATACCGGCGGTTGCCAGTTCAGCACCGAGCTTATAGATGAGGCCAACGGTAGTCAGAATGGCCAACGCCATGCCGAGCATGCCGAACAGGTTGCCGCGTCGCGAGGTGGTCGGGTGCGACAGGCCTTTGAGGGCCTGGATAAAGCAGATCGACGCGATCAGGTAGAGCGTCGTGACGAGATTCATGCTCATTACTTCGGCGCCTCTTCTTTTACTTTCGGGGCTTTCTTCTTGAACATCTCAAGCATGCGGCGGGTGACCAGGAAGCCACCAAACACGTTGACCGCCGCCAGTGCCACGGCGAGGGTGCCCATGGTTTTGCCCAGCGGTGTAACGGTCAGTGCGGCCGCGAGCATGGCGCCGACGATCACGATCGCCGAGATGGCGTTGGTCACCGCCATCAACGGCGTGTGCAGCGCAGGTGTGACGTTCCAGACCACGTGGTAACCGACATAAATCGCCAGCACGAAGATGATCAGGTTGTAGGAGCTGCCGCAGGCTGCGATCTTTTGACC